>DATJQV010000041.1 GCA_035505375.1 bacterium
GTACCTGTTCTGAAGAAGGCGATCGCGGACTACATCGCCACCAGCAACCAGAACCCGCACATATTCGTCTGGATCGCCACCGTCGAAAGCATCATGCGCAAGATAGCCAAATGCAAAGAAGCGTGTGACGCACTACACTAGATTGCTCGGAGAATTGCTTCCTGAGTTGCTCCATCTGCTGTTATCCCGAAAAGCCGTGGGTGAGTCTCCAGACCCGGCACGGAAACAGCCAACAGGGGGGTCAATCCGGGAGTGACTTCGGCATTCAGAGCCGCATACAACGCGGTTCTCAATGTGGCCGTCAATCAAGGACTTAGGGCGGCTGTCAGTAGCGCGACGAGTTCGGGGCTGAGCGCGGCGGCCAACGGCGCAGAGAATGGCGAATTCAGCGCCACTCTGAGTGGGGACGTCAACGCCAGCCTCGGCCCGGCAGTCAGTCGCGCGATGAGCCTCGCAGCGAGTTCCAACCTGACCTGCGCGTTCAGTCGTGAGGCGACCGCGACAGCAAGTCACGCCGTCAGTGTCTATGCCACTGCCGAGTTCATAACGGCATCGAACCGCGGAGTCCTGATGCGAGCGCTTTGACTCAACCCGGAATTGGACACGATCCCAATGCCCCAGAAGGCGTCTTGACGCGATGCAAGATCGAAAATGGGGACAGTCCCAAGGAGCGCGCGGACGCGCGGTACAGTCCCCATTTTCGCAGAGAGCCGCGTGCCGTTCGGGAAAAGCGGCAACTCTGCTGCCGTACTCCAAAGGCCTGACTGTCATCTATATGTAGTGGTGTAGACGATCTCAGGCCACAATTCTGCCGCCCAGTGGGCGGCCCAGGGACCGCTCCCCCGGTTGCATCTGCCGATACAGCACGAGGTACAACTAACCTTACAACTACAGGTACTTCAAGACGAACAACTTGCCGAACAACAACACGAACAACTTCTTGTACTTCTTGTGGAACAACTTCTCGAACTTCTCGCTATTCAACTCCGCGAGCAACTTCTTGCACAAGTCGAGACACAGGTTGCTACACGGCTGAAGACACATGTGCCTATGCAAGCGACTACGCAACTGAGGATACTTCTGCCGGTACTTCCCGGCGTACTTCTCCGGATACTTCTTGAGACACGAGAAGGAACGCAATGAGGAGTCTGCTGCAGTTGGCCTTCTCCGGCGCGTCAGTCCGGGCCGAATAGGGACAGTCCCTGGGAGTCGCTTGACGGGGACTGTCCCCATTCAAGCTCAGGGACAGTCCCCGTTTGGCGGCATGCCCCCGTCTAGAAGAGCCCCTGTACCCGTTTGCCGGTCGGGTACTCAACCGTGAACTCGTAGTTGATGATGAACTTGCCGTCGGTGTCGATTGTCGGCTTCCAGCTGTAGGTTCCCTTGTCTTTGTCTTCTTCGAGGAACTTCGGCTCAACCTTGGTGACCGTCACCTTGATCTCGCCCTGTTGCGACACCGGCACCTGTTCGACGACCTTGATGGCGACCGGCTTAGACGTATGGTTCTCGACCGTGGTCCGATAGGCGTAGCTCTGCTTCTCAGTCTTGGAGAACAACCCGCCGGTTGACTTGAAGCTTCTGACCAGCTCGCGCTTCACCTTGACCCGCTCGTCGATGCCGAAGCTGACAAGCGTGGACTCCTGGGAAGCGACGTTCGGCAGCGAGGTCGAGCCGGTGTATTCGTCGCCGACGTAGGTGTTGCCGCTGCCGGCAAGGAACACGAAGTCGCTCGTGTTGGCCATCTTGCCGGTGAGGAAGGCCTGCTGGGTCGCGCGCGGCAGGGAGTAGTACTCAAACTCGGCGGGCAGAGACAATTGCTTGAGCCCCAGTTTCTTGGCCTGCTCGCCCGACTTCAGGCTCACCCGGCCGGGAATGACATACTGCAGCGAGATGCCGGTCTCAACCGGCTGTGCTACCTCCTGCTCTTCTGCCATCACGCCTCCGGCTTTGGCCACGTCCATGGCCGCCCCCGGCGCGGGCATGATAGCACGGCTCTTGAAGACGGCATGTTCCGGTTCCTGCAAAGACAGATACCAGGGGTAGGGCTCAGGCGCAGTAACGCCGAGCACCGGTGTGGTCGTCGAGAGGACGACGCGCACATCGTTCCAGTCCTCGCCGGTCCGCTGCCCCAGCTTCGCGAAGTAGGACAGGCCCACCTTGCTTTCGCCGGGATTCGCGCGCAGCTCGTAGTACGGGCTCCAGTCAGCCGCGTTGGCAATCACGTAGGAAAGCCGCAGGTCGTAGGTGCCGGCATCGGCCGAGAAGTTGAAGCTGACTTCCTTCCGATTCTCTATCGCGGCCTTCGCGTCGTTGTACTCCTGCCGCGCCGCGTCGACCTTCTTCTGCATCTCCCCCTTCTCGCGGCCGAGCTTCACCTGACGGGCCTTCACCTTCAGCAGCTCGTCGCCGACAAACTGCAGCGCCCCGCGCCAGGACTCGGGCGCGATCTTGCCCTGCTGCAGGTCCTTGGAGATGATCTCGGGTGCGCCGAGCTTGACGGAGTTGAGGAATCCTTCCTTTGCCTTGAGGACCGAATCCTCGTCGTTCAGCCCCTTCAACTGGTCCTCCAGGCTCTCCGCGCGCACCTGCAGGCGACTCACCTCGGGTGTAGGCTCGGCCATGTACCCGCGCCGTACCTGCACCTCGCCGACACGGATTCCCGGCGCGTTGATGCGCACGCTGTTGTCGTCGAGCGCCCCCGGCAGCCTGGGAAAGACCAACTCGTCCGGCCCGGATAAGGTGACGCTCGCGTTCCGCACGACCAGAACCTGATGAGGGTAGACGACGACCGAATCCACCCGCGAGTTCACCGTCATGGCCTGCACTAGCAGCAGAATTATCGACACATGACCTCCTTAAGTTCTCAGCATCACCCAACTGAAGGACAAAGTGATAAGGACAAAGGACTAATCAACGACAAATGGGAAAGGACAAAATCAGGACTCAATGCCTTCCACTTTGTCCTTGATACTTGTTTTGTCCTTTGTACTTCGTCCTTTGTACTTGCATGCATGAATCATCTACCATCACGCCGCACGCCACATTCCGACCCGATGGTGGCGCCGCCCAGAGTTGTATCGCCCTGCCAGAACACGACCGCCTGGCCGGGCGTGGGCGCCCACTGCGGCTCATCGAAGGTCACTCGAACACGACCGTTGCCGGCCGGCTCGACCAGGGCCTCGCCGCCCTTGCCCTGGTAGCGCACCCTCGCCTCTGCGCGGAATGGCTCGGTCGGAGCAAAGCCGGACACCCAGCGGGCGTCCCCGGCCTCGACCACGCGCTCCCGGACTTCGGCTTCGGTCCCGAGCACGACTGCATTCTTCTCCGGGTCGAGCCGGACGACGTACCGCCGCTCACCGAAGGCCAAGCCCAGGCCCTTCCGCTGCCCCTTGGTGAAGCCGGCGATTCCCTCATGCTGCCCGAGCACATTACCCGACACGTCCAGCACCGGCCCGGAGCGGAACAGCCCGGGCCTGCGCTGCCTCAGAAAGGCCTCGTAGTCGTTGTCCGGGACAAAGCAGATGTCCTGGCTTTCGGGCTTCTCAGCCACGGGCAGGTCGAGCTTGCGCGCGATGTCCCTGACCTGCGCCTTGGTATGGTCGCCGACCGGCATCAGCACGCGGCCCAGTTGTGCCTGATTCATGGCGTAGAGGAAATAGGACTGATCCTTGTTGACGTCCACACCTCTCAGTAGTTGCCAGGCAAATGGGGACCGTCCCTTCCCGGGGCCCTGCGCGACTTCCAGGGACTGTCCCCCATTTGCCCCAGGCTCCCCGGAAAGCGGGGACAGTCCCGCGGAGCGCGAGGACGCGCGGTACAGTCCCCGTTTTCCGGTCATGTCCCGCGCCGCTATGCGGGCGTAGTGCCCGGTAGCGATGAACTCAGCGCCGAGTTGTGGAGCGCGATCTAATAGCTGCGTGAACTTCAATTCTTCGTTGCACCTGAGACAGGGATTCGGAGTTCTTCCGCGGCCATATTCGGCGCAGAAGTCCTCTATGACCGACGACTCGAAATCCGCCCGGAAGTCCCACGTGTAATGCGGAAACCCGAGCTTCGCAGCCACGCGGGCTGCATCCCGCGACCCCGAAAACCCACAGCATCCTCGCCCACCATCGTTCAGAACGCCGAGCGCCGAACGCCGAGCGCCGAGGTTCGGAGTTTGGAGTTTGGAGTTTGGAGTTTCGTCGTAGAGCCGCATCGTGACGCCAACCACGTCATAGCCTTGCTGTTTGAGCAGGGCTGCTGCGACCGAGGAGTCGACGCCGCCGCTCATCGCCACGAGGACGCGCGTCGGCCCGGACTGATGCGACGCACCAACGGTTGTCGAGGAGTGGTTGCTCAAGGCAGGCCGGGGTCAGGGCGCGTACCCGGCCTAGTCGGAGCGGAGCTCGCCCCGGATCTTGATCCAGAGATCCCGGCGGACCTCCATCGGCATCTCTCGGGATGTTGGTAACGTGCCGGTACGAACGACTTGTACTAGTACCGGCATAAGCCAATCGCAGTTTGGACATGACAGAAGGTGTAGAAGAAGCTCCAGGGGAAACCCTTCGTTCGGTTCGCCGCTGACGTACTCGGCAATCAGTGCGTGGACTTCGGTGCACTCTCGGCATTCCGTGCCTTGCTCTCGCAAAGGAGACAACGCGAATTCCTCGCCGACCGCCACCGGCATCTCGCGGTCGGGTCTGACCCGGAAGCGCACTTGAGGCTCAAGGCTTCGCGGCACGAGAGGCTCAAGCCTAAGGAGCAATCGCTTGCAGTTCGTGCATGATTTGACGTGCAGCCGCAACTCATCGCTGGTTGGTTCGGTGTCCATCCTTCCGAGTACGTACTCGGCAATCAGTTCGTGGCCTTTGGTGCACTCGCGGCGCTCGTTAGTTGTCTTCTTGCGTTTCCTCATGCGCGCTCCTTTACAGACGGTTCTTCAGCTACCTTCTCAACACCAGCCGGGCGAGCTGCCGTTGCGACTTCATCGTGGTAGCCTGCCAGCTTCTCTCTCAGCACCAGCCTGCCGCGGTGCAGGCGCGACTTCACCGCCGCCACCGACAGGTGCAGGACGTTGCTCACTTCCTCGTTGCTCAACCCTTCGAGGTCACGAAGGACCACGACCGAGCGGTAGTCTTCGGGTAATTCCTCGACCGACTTCTGAATCGCGTCACGGAGTTCGCGCTGCTTCATCAATTTCTCCGGGCCGTACTTCAGGTCCGGTATCTCGAACGGCAGGTCTCCGGCCTCATTGACCGGCTGGTCAATGGACACCGTATCTATCTTCTCCCGCTTGCGCAGCTTGCTCAGACTGACGTTGGTCGCAATCCGGTACAGCCAGGTGAAAAAGGACGACTTGAACTGGAACCTGCCGATGAACCGGTACGCGCGCAGGAAGGCGTCCTGCAGCGCCTCGCTCGCGTCCTGCTCGTTACCCATCAGGCGGTAGGTGATGTTGTAGACCTTCCGCTCGTAGCGGCGCACCAGCTCATCGAACTCTTCGGTGTTTCCGGCCTGAATCCGCCGCACCAGTACGTCGTCGGGTACGGGCAGAGCCTCATGCGCTTCCTGGGGAAGAGTGTTGCCTGGCATTCAGTTTAGGATAGTTACGGGCCGGAAGATGTCAACCCGGCCCGCCTGCGCGGAAAACCACGGAGGGAGCTTACCACAAAGCCACAAAGAGGAAAGAATGAGATGGGACGCGCCGGAACAGGAGAACTGATGACTAATCACTCGGGCCTTCTTCCTTCGCTCCGCCTTGGTGTCTTTGTGGTTCAACTCCGGGCTGCCCCGCCACATCGGCTACGGCAGCTGCGGCACGACCCTCTGGCCGCGCATCCGGCCCGGCGAGTTGTCAAAGACCTGTACCACATGGTAGATGACGCCGATGGACCGGCGCGGCGACTGACCGTGGAAGTAGTCGTGAATAAGGTTGATGTACTCGACGACCTGCTTCTCGTAGGCAGACAGGCCCGGGTCGTCGGGGTCGAGCATCTGGGCGACGCAGCGCAGTTCGTACGACTTCGGCAGGTCGAGGTACACGACCGACACGCCCGGGTCAGTCATCTGATTAAGGAAAGTGTGGGTCTCGAAGTTCGGCTGAGCATAGAGCTCCAGCGACGCCTGCTTGGTGCGGTCGAAGACGTCCGTCGCCTTTGTATAGAGGCTCTCGAGCAGGACCAGCTTCTTGTCCATTGAGTCGTTCCAGGTCTGCTTCAGGAGCGAGATCATCTCCGGCAGCTTCTCCGGCTTGGGCAGCCAGCCCGTGCCTTTGACTGCGTTGTTGATGTCGAAGTCCGAGTCCTTCCGCTTCATCCCGTGGCTTGCAACCATGGCATTGTGCGGCCCGGAGATCTCCGGCTGCATCATTGCGCCCATCGAGCCCTCGGGCGCGGCCATCATCTTCTTGATCGTAACGAGCTGCTCCTGCCGCTTCCCGAAGTTCCACTTGCAGAAGTCATCAGGCAGGCTTTCCACCTTCAGGTCCATCCATTGACCGTCAATCTTGCCGCGGATAATGCCGTCCTTCAGCTTGGACGCATCCACGACATCCTGGTGGAACCAGCCGGACCAGGTGCCGCGCTTGCCGGTCGGGTCGGTCGTGTCCGGCGTGAACTTCACATCGTGCCAGAAGGACATCGTACCGTGCTCAAGGTTCGTCATCTCCGGCAAACCCGCGGCCGGCGTGGTCCCGCCCTTAGCGAACGCCATCACCGCGACCGCAGCCAGCATCACTCCCGTCAAAGCTCTCATCCGATTCTCCTCTGTTCTGATACTCACCTTCAGAATTCTGCTCCACCAGTTCCACGGTTGACCTTGCTGCCGACAGCTCTCCAGTGGTCTGGTTCACTGCCGACACCGTGGACGCCACCAGTCTACGCACCAGCCGCGACGGGTCAAACTCACGCGGAAGGTAGCGGTTTGGAAGCGGCCGCGGCAGCCTTCGCCTTAGCCTTCCTCTTCGCCTGCTGGCTGCGCTGCGACAGGTACAGGATGCAGCCGGTGACTGCCAGGAACGCTAGACCCGTTGCTACGAGAAGGCCAAAGGAACGGAAGACAATAACCCATGAGTGGAGACGGACAACCAGCGACGGGAACATCCCAAGCACCTGCATAAACCCGGTGACTGCCTGGATGAACAGGAATGGCACCAGTATGAACCCGATGAGCAGGTGCAGCTTCCGCAGTTGAATCATGTGGGGTCCTCCCTTGGAACCGGGGCCGTGTAATGGTTAAAGAACGCGACTTGTTCGAGCGGCAGCCGCTCAGGACGCGTGTGTTCCTGCTCAACCTGCTTCGGCGAGAGCACCGGGCTGATGGCGTCCGCGTGCTTTCCCACGTTCACGAGCGTCACGACCTCGAACTGCGGCGGTATCCCAAGCGCATCACGCACGGCATCTGGATTGTAGCCCGCGATCGGGTGCGCCACCAAGCCGAGTTCAGTCGCCCGCAGTATAAGGAAGGCGGTCTGCATCCCGGTGTCGAACAGGTAGTAGAGACGGTCCTTGATGACGCAGTCCGCGTCCTTTTCGGCCAGAACCGCAACCACCATCGAGTCAGCATGGCACCAGACGTTGCCCCGGCTGAAGACCGGCTTCATCTTCTCGAGCATCTGCGGATCGCAGACGAAGACGAACCGCGCCGGCTGGTTGTTATTGCAGGTTGGCGCAAGCTGTGCGCACCGTGCGAGGTCACGTATCAGTTCCTCGGCTATCTCGACTGGCGCGAGTGACCGATACGCACGCCGGGTGTTGATTGCGTCAATCACATTCATGCCGCCTCCTTCTGATGCCAGAACCCGAATTCAACCACCAGGACACAAGGACACCGAGAAGAAAGCGGAAGGGATGAAATCCGAACTCCGACTTTTGGCGATTCAGCCCTTCCTGTTTTCATCCCTTCCTCTTTGTGTCTTACACCTTCATCGTCTTGGCCTTCACGCCCCTTATCTTGTTCAGTTCGGTCTTGAGGGCCGCGACTTCCTTGTCGGTGCCGCAGAGGTTGAGAAGCACAAGCCCGGCGTCCGCGCAGACGTCGCCCGCCTCGTGCAGCCCGACCCGCAGGTTGACGATGCAGCCGTGCTTGGTCAGCACCTCCTGCACCTTGACCGCCTCCGCTGTTCGCTTGCTGATAGTCACGGCCATTATTGTTCTGCAGTTCATCTGCTGCTTCCTTTCTTCTCCGTCATTCGTCATTCGACATTCGTACTTCGTCATTACCTCTGCCGCAGCTTCTTGCGGCAGAGGTAGATGTCTGCCTCCAACATTCTACTGCTATCGCCGCCGGTGTAGTAGTGGTGCGTGAAGTACAGGTTGCCCGAGTCATCCAGGGTCGGCTCGCCGGCAAACCGGGCCGCAATCAGCTCGGCCCTACCCCAGTTCCCGCTGCTGTCCAGCTTGCAGCGGTACACACACGGCCCCATTATCGTATCATTCCAGCCGGTGAAGAAAAGCTCATTCATGTCCGAGGAAAGAAAGGGCTGGCTCTCATCCTTCGGGCCGTTCACGTTTGGGCCGAGGTTCTCGGGCGCGCCCCAGCCGGATGCGGTTCGCTCCGACTTGAAGAGGTCGAGCCCGCCGTACTGGCCTGCCTTGCCGAAGTACATCGTCTGATGGTCCGAACTCAGATGTAATTCCCCGAACTTGAGCGTCTCGTTCACCTGCCGGCCGGCGTTTCGCCAGTTCTCCCACACGCCGTTGCGGCGGGTTGCAACGTACCAGTCCAGCTCACCGTAGTTGCCGGTGCGCGCCGACGCGAACCACATGGTGTCGCCGAAGACATCTTCACACCCGTCCATCGCGACGTCGTCATTCAGGATAACTCGCTCCGGCTCGGTCCAGTTCCCGCCTTCCAGCCGGCACGACCAGATACCGGTCACGCTGTCGAGTAGCTGCTTCTCGACTGGTACCCGAACGTCGGGAGTAAAGAAGAAGTAGAACTCCTTACCGTCGGGCGTAATGAATGGCGAGTCCTCGGCGCCTGCAGTGTTCACCGGGCCCGGCATCGGCACCGGCGACTCCCATTCGGCCGAAACCGTGTAAGGCGGATACGGGTCGTTCGCGGGCGTGCCCTTCACGGCGTCGGAGGGGATCTTCACGTAGCGGTCAGCGAGGAATGGGTAAGGTTTCTTGCAGCCGGCAAGGCACGCGATAACCACCGTCAGTCCGACCAAGCACACGGATATCGTGCGGAATCTCGCTTGACTCTGGTTCACTCGCGTTGATTATCCCGCGTCCGGACAGAACGGTCAAGCGTGGCCGACAGTTCTTGACAATCGGGAAATGCGAGCTGACACTTATTACTCCGGGCATGAATTACCTGTCACTTCACCCTCACCCTTACCCTCTCCCGTTCAAGGGAGAGGGAACTTTCCGCTCCCTCTCCTCGTTGAGGAGAGGGTTGGGGGTGAGGAGGCTGAAATGTCATGTATTAGGCGCTCTCATTGAAAGCTGTGAGCCGTAAGCCGTTAGCTGTAAGCCGCAGGCCATGAAGTACAGCATCGATACCGGCATCAAGCACGGCCATCTTGAGATTGTAGATGTGCCGGCGATTGTCGCAACGTGCAGGAAGAAATGGTTCAACCAGACCCTGGTGCGGGTGAACGACAGCGTAGTCAGGCTGGGCATCGTCCAAGGCCGGTTCCACTGGCACAAGCACGACCGCGAAGACGAGTTCTTCTTCGTGCTCGAAGGCCGGCTCCTGATCGACCTCAAGGCCCGAACAATCGAGCTCGGCCCCGGCCAGGGCGTAGTAATCCCAATGAAGGTCCCGCATCGGCCGCGGGCTCCTAAGAAAACCGTCATGCTGATGGTGGAAACGCGAGATATAGAACCGGAGGGCAACCGGGCGAAGCCTCGGCGCAGACCGGCGCGCCTCTAGCGTCAGCTGACGGACCGGCTACCTACGAGAAGGCCGCGCCCCTCGGCGCGGCCCGTTCTCAATCTCCGCCGCTCACCCCTCGCACAGTCGGGCCGTACCATCCGGCGTAGCAAACCCTCCCGCGTATCCTGAGATGTTACACCGGCGCAATCAGATTACTTGACGATGATAGTCCCCATCATGTCACCGTGCCCTTCACCACAGAAGACATCGCAGTGGAAGGGATACGAGCCCGGCTTGGCCGGGCTCACAAGCACCCGGGTGATGACGCCCGGGTTCACATCAACGCGAATCCCCAGCCCCGGACAGCTGAACCCATGCTGGCGGTCGAGCGACGTAAGCTCGATGATGGCCGGCGTACCGGACCGGAGCGTTATCTGATTCGGCTCGAAGGCGAACTTCTTCGCGGTGATGTTCACCACCGGAGTCATCTGGTCCGCCGCGTACTGGGTCATGACGTAGCCCGACGGCGCGCTCTGCACTTTGACTGCCCTGAACCCGAGACCGCGATATGGCTGCATCGAATCCCACGGCATCGGGGCCTTCTTCGGCTGCGAGCCCGGCGCCGGCAGCGGGTACATCAAACCCGGGGCGGCGTATTGCGTTATGTTGCCGTCCACGTGGACGTTCTCTTGATGGATGTGGCCGTAGAAAACCGCCACGTTCTTGTAGGGGGCCAGCAAGTCGGTCGCTTTGGAAGCATCGCGTGTCAACCAGTCCCAGTCCGGGTACAGGTCGAAGAGCGGTCGGTGGGTAAAGACCACCAGACGAGCCGTGGCCGTGTCCTGCTTCTTCAGGTCATCTGCCAGCCAGCGCAACTGGGCATCGCCGAGCTGACCCAGCGGGTCTGAACAGTTGTCCAGGACGATGAAGTGAATGCCCTTGTGGTCGAACGTGTAGTGTGTCGGGCCGAAGATCTCCTTATACGCTGCCCCGGTGTCCAGCGCTGCGTCGTGCTCGCCCGGGAGGAATCGAATGTCCTTCACCTTCAGGGCCTTCAATTGCTCCCGCAGCTCAGTCATCCGTCGCCTGCGTTCGGCCGGGTCATTCGTAGTGTGGGTAAGGTCGCCGGTGCAAACGATGAAGTCCGGCTGGGGATTCAGGCTGTTCACGAGGGCGATGGTCTTCGCCAGCGTGCCGCGCGCATCGGGGTTCACGGTCGGACCGCTGAAACCCCAATGGATGTCCGAGAGTTGCACGAACGTGAAGTCGCCGGCAGGCTCAACCGCATACACGGCCGTAGCGAATAGTGCGCATAGAGCTCCCGCGAAAAGAACCGGGCTTGCCGCGAACATACGCATCTTGTTGTCCATCGCCCCTCCTCCAGTCAATCCGTTCAACGTCCGGCTTCGGTTGTCCCCTGGCAAGCCGAAATGTAGCTCCGAACCGGGTCGCTGAATCCCGATTGAGCGTGCGACAACCGGGTAAGCATGAGGTCACCGATTGTCTCCGGGGCGAGGTCGTCACTGGCAGTGACGACGCCCGCGGCCATCACGACTAGTTCCGGGCTCACGACCGACCCGTGTCCTGTGTTGTTCATGGACTTCTCCTTCAACTTCATTGACACCAGGACTGCAAGTTTCATGCCCGGCTGGCTGTTGTTGAGAAGCACGAGGCGGCGAGCGCGATCTCAGCCGCGGCCCAGCCGTTCTACTGGAAGACTACTGTATCTCTACGGAGAATCGGGCGGCCGTGCTAGGTCGTGAGCTTGACTCCGAGCTTGCGCAGCCCGCGCCGCCCCACCGGCGTGATATGGAACTCGCGGCCCGACCTTTCCAGCCAGCCCTGCTCGACCAGCGCCGCGGCGATAAGCGAGCCCAGTTGAGAACCGATGTGCGCATAGAACATCCCGGCGTGACGCTCAACGCAGGCGTTGACCGGCTTGCGCCCGCTCACGTCGAGTTCCTCGACGGGAACTCCGAGCGCGCCCAGTTCCCTTCGCCCCTTTGGGGTCACTCGCAGCGCGCCGCTGTCGGCACTCAGCCACGCCTTGCGCACCAAGGCGTCGTACAGGCTCTCGCCAAGTGCGCCGCCGATATGGTCATAACAGACTGCGGCCAGTTTTCGCGGTCCCACTTTGCTCATGATGCCAGCCCCTTCGCGATTTCGATTGCTCTGCTTGCGACTCCGGTCGGGTCCGGGCCTACGAGGAAGAAAAGCGGCTCCTTGCCCCAGCCGCGTGACTCATAAAAGACCGGCGGCACCTTGCCGCAGGTCTTGACCAGATGGTTGACCTTCCATGGGATCGAACCCTTGTCCTTGCCGATCAGCTCCCTGGGTTCGACCGTCCGATCGATACTGCCGAATGCTACCCCGTTGGCAGCGCAGTACCCCTGCACGTAACTCGATATCATCTCGTTCCAGCGGAAATTGAGCCCGGCCCGAATGGTCGGGTCGTGACGGCCGGTCGCGACCACCAGCCGTGCCATGTGGTCGGACACTCCGGCGCGAATCGGCCCCGCCGCCTTCGGCATGCCGGCGACGACGGTAATCCGTCCGTCGACCCCGAGGACGCTGCTTGCGTCGGTCGCGCCCTCCGGCGCGTACACGATGTTCACCCGCACCTCCGGCACCAGCGCGCTGAACTCCCGACAGCCCTCCAGCATCGCCACGGCCTCGGCGAGCTTCCCTTCCTCATTTGTCATTTGGCTCTTGTCCTTGGGACTTGCGCCTTGATGGCGCTGAAGTACGCCGGCCAGAATGGGTCCACCACCGGGTGAACGAGCTTCTTCTCTTTGCCGTCCTCAACCAGAATCATGCCCCGGCGGGTAACTTCACCCACTGCCGCGCATGGAATCTGTCTCCGCCGCAGCGCGGTCAACACGGCTTCGGCCTTGTTCGGCCGACACATCACGATGAGCGTACCCTCACTGATAGACTTGTAAGGGTCGATGCCGTAGAGGTCGCAGATCTCCTTCACGCATGGCATCACCGGAATCGCCTCTTTGACAACCCGCACGCCGAATCTGCCGGCCTGGGCCATCTCGTACAGCCCGCCCCAGAGCCCGCACTCGGTCGCGTCGTGCATCGCGGTCACGCCCTTCGCACGCACGCCCACGCTCTTCGCGACAAGCGCGTCCTCGACCACCGACATCTTCCAGAAGAGCTTCTCCGCCTTCTGCGCAAATGCGGTCCCGAACTTCTCCTTGAGTCGCTCCGGGAACATCGCCGCGAAGATCCCTGATGCCTCGATGGCCGGACCCTTGGTGACGATGATGGCGTCGCCGGGTCGGACGAAGCTGGGTGCGACGTAATCCCCGAGCCCGCCCTCGGCCACGACGGTCGCGCCGCCGACCATCGGGTACCCGCAGTTCCCGTACCGCGCGGTGTGGCCGGTAACAATCGTCACCCCATATCGCCTGCACTCGCTGTGAATCGTCTTCCAGACGACTTCTAGCTGGCTCTCGGTGATGTCCATCGGCAGGTTGAAGTCGATCGCCAGATACCGCGGCGCGAGCCCGCTGGTGACGACGTCCGACAGAAGAATGTGGATGGCGAACCAGGCGGCGCGCTCCCAGCCGTATTCCGGGACGATGAAGACCGGGTCGGTCGTAAGCGCCAGCGCGCGGTTCCCGACGCGGATGATGCCGGTGTCCACGCCGTGCATCGGGCCGACGAGCACATTCCGGCTCTTCGCGCCCAGCCGCGGGTAAATCAGCTCTTCAAAGACCTGCTGGGAGATCTTGCCGATCTCCGGCAGTTTCTCTTTCACCTGCTAATTCTACGCCTGAAACGGCCACCGTCAAACCATGACAGCCGACCCAGACAATTCAGAAGTCAGAATTCAGAGACAAGAATCCAGAATTCCAGCCAGGAACCAAGTCCAATCCGCTCTCCCACATCTGTGTTCATCCGTGTTAATCCGTGGTTCTCGATTCCGCTCCGTGTCCGCAATTCTGCACTCTGGTCTCTGGACTCTGAATTCTGGATTATCCGGCCCCGACGCTTTGCGTCCTTGGCGGTTCTCACTTCTGCTTCGTGTCTTTGTGTCTTTGTGGTAAGATGACCGACTCGGTTCCTCGGTATCAGTGTTCATCCGTGTTAATCCGTGGTTCTCACTTCCGCTCCGATTCCGCAATTCTGCATTCTGGTCTCTGGATTCTGAATTCTGGATTATCCGGCCCCGACGCTTGGCGTCCTTGGCGGTTCTCACTTCTACTTCGTGTCTTTGTGTCTTTGTGGTAAGATGACCGACTCGGTTCCTCGGTATCTGTGTTCATCCGTGTTAATCCGTGGTTCTCACTTCCGCTCCGAGTCCGCAATTCTGCACTCTGGTCTCTGGACTCTGAATTCTGGACTATCCGGCCCCGACGCTTTGCCTCCTTGGCGGTCATCTTCTCTTCGTGTCTTTGTGTCTTTGTGTTAGAATACTCCGTGCTCCGTGCCTTCGTCCGCCTGAATCGCCGCATCTGCGCCGCAATCGAACGTCGCCTGCCCCAGCGCCGGCTCGACATCTCCCTCCTCTACGAGCGCACGGTCGGCGAGAAGATGAAGGCCCTGCCCGCCGGGTCAATCATCGTGGACGCCGGCGGCGGCCGACTCTGCCCATACGCGGAGTACAAGCCGGCCGGGCTTCGCATCATCGCGGTTGACGTGACCGACGAGGACCTGCGCCGCAACATCGAAGCCGACGAATGGCGCGTGGCCGACATCGCCTCACATCTCCCCTTCGCGGACGGAGAAGTGGCTATCGTCACCTCCAAACACGTACTCGAACACCTGCCCGATACGGCTCACTTCATGGACGAGGCCCTTCGCGTGCTCAAACCCGGCGGCTGGTTCATAAATCTCTTTCCGGGCCGCAACGCCCCATTCGCCGTCGCCAGCCGCCTCCTGCCCGACCGGCTCAAACAGCGGCTCGTCCACGGCCTCCATCCGGAAACGGCAGGCACTCAACGCTTCCACACCTGGTACGACCACTGCTACTCCTCGGCCTTCCGCCGGCTACTCGAAGAACACGGCTTTGAGGTCGAGCAAGAAGTCGTCAGCTACTACCAATCCCACTACTTCGGCTTCTTCGTCCCGCTCTACCTCGCAAGTGTCCTTTGGGAACTCGTGCTCATGACCCTCCGCGCCCGCGACTCCGCCGCCACCCTCCTCTTCATCTCCCGCCGCCGCTGAGACTGGTCAGCGGCTGCGACCACACCCGCTACCGCCGTGTCCGCAGTAGGATACCGATGGGCGCTACGCGCCGACCTGCTGCAGCACCTCCGCAGTGAGACGACCCAGAACCGGCGATGCAGTTCGTCCGACTGTGCCGCGTCGCGGTTGTAGCAGAACGTCTGGACGTTGGCCCGGCGTTGTTGAGGAACTTCAGCCGCTGGCATCTGCCCTCAAGCGGCTCAATCCTCACGCCCCGGCCGACCAACTGCAGGATGATGCGAAGCAGTGCCGCAGGCACCACTTCCGGGCGTCCGTACCGACCCCGATGTTGATGAAGTTGGCGACATTCGGCCGATTCGAGTCCCAGCCCTCATAGAAGCTGCGCGAGACCGGGGAACCAAAAGCGGAGGCCCGCACTGGACAATGGCAACTGGTAACCGGACACTCGCGGCCCTTGGCCGCGCCTAACTCCCTAACTGCTCTCTGCTGACTGCGGCTGCCGCTGGCAGCTCGCGCTGTCGTCTACGATCTGGAATGACGTTGCGCCAAGAATCTCTTGTTGCGTCCCCTGAATTATCCGTCGAGGATGTGCCCGGACTTTCGGCCCTTCGTGTCGAGATAGAACTCGCTGTGCTCGGTGCGTCGGACAATGAGAGGGACACGCTCGGCAATCTTAACGCCATACTTAGCCAGACCCTCCATCTTGCGCGGATTGTTCGTCAGTAGCCGAATCGACCTCACGCCAAGCACATTCAGCATTAGGGAGGCAGTCTCATACTCTCGTTCGTCGTCCCGAAATCCCAGGGCCTCATTCGCCAGCACGGTGTCCATCCCTTTGTCCTGAAGAGCATAGGCGCGTATCTTGTTTGCAAACCCTATCCCCCTTCCCTCCTGACGCAAGTAGAGCACGACTCCACGCTCGGACTGCCCGACCTGTTTGAGAGAGCTTTCCAGTTGATCCCTGCAGTCGCAACGCAGCGAGCCAGCGACGTCACCCGTCAGGCACTCGGAGTGAAGTCGGACCAACACGTCTTCCGACCCGCTCACCTCTCCGTGCACGAATGCAGCATGCGCCGATTCCCCGTGGCTGTCCACGAAAGCGATGACTTGGAACCGACCGTAGCGAGAGGGTAGGTCGGCAACGGCCGCGATTCTCATGTCAGATCTCGTCAGGACTCGGCTAGCATAGACACAACGGACGCGTAGTCATCGCGTAATCTAGACATCAAAGGCATTGACGGACCATCAATGGCTCTCCGCCAGTCGTCCATGCACGAGCATCGTGTGAGGTCGAACAAACCAAGGTCCCTAGTCCGGTTGAATAGCGCTAAGTCGGCCATCACACGCGGAGAACATTTCTCGCAGTTGTGAGCGTACTCGATGTTGAGCGAGTCGAGTGTGAAACCCTCCACGACGACCTTGTTGCGGTGCACTTCCTCAACGCGCTTCAGTACTTCCACAATGCTCCAGAGCCAAGGCGGCCGGAAACGCCCCTTGAGGTGCAGTAGCTTCGTCACAGTGTGCTCACACACGACCGTGCCCTGTAGTACCATGGCGTCTATCCCCAGCTTGGAGCACGTCCGGATCGAATTCACTGCGTCTGCCACTCCTTCGGCCTCGGTTAGGAAGGGGAGCTTCAACATCAACTGCGCTCCCGCCATGATCCTGAAGTCATGCAACATCTGGACCTTCGCGGAGAATTCCGCAAAGGTGTAGCCCTTGTTCGCACAGAATCCGCGAACGCCATCATTCGCAGTCTCAAGGCCCTGGAAAACCACAAGCTCCTGCTTTGGCAGGCATGCGCGCAACTCGGACAGCCCTTCTTCAGTAATGAACTCGGGTCTTGATTCGAGGATAATGTACTTGGCAGCGTCGAGGGCACGAATGCGGTCATAAACGTACAACCTGACCTCCCGAGGCACTTCTGCCAAGTCCCATAGTGAGCAGGGGTAGAAGGCGACTACTTCGTACCTTCCGATCTGACCACCACTGAACGCCGCGTCGACCTGCTCCTTCAGCATAGCGGTTGAGACGCCACCCCGATGCTTCTTCGCAGAGCAGAATCCACAGAAGAAACAGCCGCTCTTGTGATACCAACTGCAGCCACTGGTCCACGGTATGAAACTGAAGCACTCTCGGAATCGTCCTTCCAAGTAGGTTGGTACAACGAGCGTCGTCGGGAATGGTCTCTCGCTCCTGAACGGCGCCCTCGAATGGAGCACTGAATTCGCCTGGACTACGTCATGCAGCATATTGCGTAGTTCTCGGTCACTTCGTCCGCACTCAGGTTGTCCCAGAGCCATAATTCACGCCCGCCCGTGACCCGTGTCGTGAGGTCCTTGCTTCTTGCCACGTACTAACTTGGTGATTCCTTTTCGCAGATACCCCTTGTACAGTTCTTCTAACACAAGCGCCAACACTGCGCCTATTAGGACTTTGTCCAACTCCGGCAGCACCGAGAACCACTTCACGAGTGCAGCCCAATAACGGACAGCATACAACGCAACCACAGCAATGACCATGACGGCGGCCAAGATGATGGACAAGCGTGTAGTGCGCATGGCACGCTGGTATTTGGCCTCCAGCCGCGCCTTGTCCTTCGAGACTTGCTGCAGTTGCTTGAACGTCCCGCTGTACTCGTTGTCCCATCCGGCGGAGGAAAGCAGCACGCCCTGCTCCAGTTCCTTCAGCACAACATCTTCGAAGTACCTCAGACCAACAAGCCAGTACGGTGCTTCCCACACGCGTACGTCCTCAGGCCCAAGGGGAAGATGGTAGAGCCCGTCATAGCAGCGGCTATCTAGCTCCGCTAGCAGTTGAGCGAAGGGTGCGTCAATAATGTTGACCATGCCATTCATCACTGCTAGCGCGTACGCTATGAACACCCTGGGACTCCCACTGCTACGGATAGGCACTATGAACGGGCCGTAACCGTCTATGTGCCCAACGAATGTCTCCTGGGTCGGCATCCACGTTCCGTCTCTGCCGCAGTGTCTCAGCTTCTCGAACCCATCACTGATGATTCCGGCCCTGACGTGGAATCCAGCGGCCACGGCGGAAACGAGCGCCGTCAGTGCCATGGCAGTACAGGACACGTCATCAGACGGGTCGCCAACGTTGCGACCAAACCCATTCGTGCCCGTCCGACAAGTACAGAGCCAGTCTAAGCTGGCTTGGAGTAGAGATCGGTCCACAACTGATGGTGCGTGGGTGCTCCGCAGGCAGTCTAGCAGAGCCATGAGCGCATAGAATGAGGTCCTTACTCTGCTCACCATGTCTCCCGGCATGACGCCCCACCCACCGTCAGGATTCCTGACCTGCTGGAGTCTTGTCAATGGTGCCTCGGCATCACTCACGTTGCCGGCAAGCACGAGTGCGTGCGCGGCAAGGGCCGTGTTGCCGATGCTGATGCGAGGCTTGGGAAAGAGGTTCCCATCCGTCCAGCAATCCTCATATCGCTCATGCGTCAGAATGTACTGAACGGCGCCGGCCGAGTCGGCGATCGGGGCTCGTGCCAAGGTAAGTGATAGCAGCACATCTGCTGTAGTCCAGATGCAGCTCTCATTGTCTTGCGGCAGATTAGTGGGCCATCCTCCCGATTTGAGCTGCAGATCTCGACACCTGCGAGCGATCCTCTCCCGAGCCGCAAAGGGGTACTTGACCGTGGCCGGCACGGACACGTTCGGCATCTCTCTATTGAGCCAAGCCGAGAGCTTGGCTTCTAGACTGGAATCTCGTCAGCCGGATCGTACGGCGGCCAGACCAGGCATATGACCTCTAACGTCTGACTCGCAGTATTGACATACTCGTGTGGCTGCCCCGTCTCCCACACAATGCAGCTGTCCTTTGACCTCTTCACGCCATTGACCAAGGCCTCACCGCCTACGACGACCTCGATCTCTCTCATTCTCTTGTGATAGTGCTTGGGGATCTTCTGACCTGGCATCACGCGCAGGAGCGAGCAGCTAAACTCTTTAGTCTGTCCAAGGTTGACTACCTCTCCCCATTCAGTCTTGATCGGTTCCATCTTGACTCCTTTCTGACGGGCCTTGTTAGATACAAACCATATGCAGACGGCAAGCGCCGCGTTCCTGCGGTCAGTCGCCAGTGTACGCCACGGCGCACGCACACGTCAATCATACCCCTACTCTCATGTTCGGCAAGAAAGGGACACTCCCCATGTTTCGAGCCTCCATCGGCGCTTTGACGAATCCCAGGTTCATCGGCGTTGGGGAGCCTCCGTAACTCCGCGCGTCCTTGCCATTGGGCACGGTCTCTCAACTGCTGCTCGCGTTCTGCCGACGTGGGCGAGTGGGATGTTCGGCGACCCTGCTAGTTGGTTCGGCCTCCCACAATTCAAACACGTTGCCGTCGGGGTCCCGGCAAACGTAATAGCGGGTGCCTGACTCAAGCACTGACTCCGAATCGATGCGGGCTCCGGCTCTTGTGGCCCTCATCACATACTGCTCCACCTCAGGAACACGGAACGTCAGATTCATGACCATTCCCGAGTGAAATAGCTCGCGCTGCATCCGTGGACTCCAGTTCGTCTCCTCCTCAAGCAGCAAAACGTCGCCGATCACTACGTGCCTGTCTGATAACCGCCTGGCTGGTAGCTCTAGCAGATGTTCGTAGAAGCGCGCAGTGCTGGATAGATCTTGTACACGCAGCCTAGCCCCGATGCTTATGTCGCCTGACTGCAGGACGGTCCTTGGAGCCGCTTCGTCCGGAACCGCAGAATGCATGGACCCAGTCGCGGGGACCCGAAAGAACCGCCTGACGTAGATAGTCTGGTCGTCCTCCGTCCTCAGCTTCCAGACGGCCGATGCCAACGAACCCGACTTGTTGGGCGTGCTTTCCCTCTTGAGCACGAGGGCCCTACCGCCGTCCGGCATGCTAATGCTGGAATCGGGCTCGGTGCGAGCAAGCGTACGCAAGAATGCAGTGATGGCGGCAGTCCCGACGTCTTTACTGCATGGCGTTGGGCGTGGCGCGTCAGGTCCTCCCGCTGTCATCCGTGCCAGTTTGACTATGTAGTCCGAATCTTGGACATGAGTTGCCAGATCGCTGATCCACTCCACTCCATGTATGGCTCCTAGTAGGGCGCCAGTCATTGAAGCGATTGTGTCCGTGTCCGTGCCGCTTGCGAAGGCCGCTTGGGTCAGGCCGTGAATAGGGTGGGCCGCCGCACGTGAAGCGAGGAACACGGCTGCCGCAGCCGATACTGTGCCCGCGCCGTTTATCCTGCGGTCGAAGCAGCCGATCTCGCGCAGGTATCCTTCCTCGATAGGCAGTGGGCCCTTGCGCATCGCCTCGGAGCCAAGGCGGATCATGTGAAATAGCTCGTCGACCGCCATGTGCCACATGCGCGTGTATTCGCCCCTTGTCGTGACGTGCGCGGCTCGAAGCCACTCGGCGATGTGGTCGGTGTGCTCCGGTTCTTGCGCCCAGGCCGAGCTGCTATCCATTAGATCCTGGAGAAGCGCGCCGTAAGCGAGCGTGCCACGAGTTCTGATGGCCTGACGGACTGCATACCCGTATGCTAGCGCTCCAACTAGAGCTCGCGGATGGCCGTGCGTGCACACGCCGTTGGCCACTATCTCCGACGCAGTATTCAAGTAACTCTCGTCCGAGGCCCGGCGGAGTACATGCGGCATGATCCGCATCGCCACTCCATTTCCGCCCGCATTGAAGTAGTCACTCTTGGACTGCTCGGTCTTGGCCAGCCAAGGGGGTCTCCCAGACGTCCACCCGGCAACAGCTCGCTTGAGGCTCGCGCCCCCGCCGCGTTCGTAGATACTCCACATCGGGAGTTCGCGACGCGTGAAGCATACTAACCAGTCTGCGCCCCGAAGCAGGCTTCTGGCCGTACAGATCAGTAGCTGCGTATCATCGCTGTATTCACCTGGTTCGACGGTCTCCTCAAAACGCATGAATCGAGTACCGACTCGTCTACGCCAACGATAGAACTCCAGTCCGGCATGTGCGCGGTCTGCGGACAGAGTGCGATCTGGACGTTCACACGGCCAACCCAGTGCGTCTCCGACGGCTGCCCCCAGAAAGGCGCCCACCGCCTTGTCCGGCGCTTCTGACCCGGCGTTGTGATGCTTTCCGGAGCCGATCATTTTCTGCCGAGTTTCCATGGGTGCTCTGGAGGAAGCGTACCGCTCTTGATGCATTTGTCCAGTTCGTGCTTGTCGAACAAGGTAGGGGCGACGACAAACTTGAACGACTGTCTCTTAACCTTGGCGATCCGTAATCTCGACACCTCATTCCGCGCTTGGGTCTCATCGACGACAGCAACTCCGATGATAGCTCCGTGAGGTACGGCATCCATGATCATTACTTCGGCCTGTTGGTCCGTCGGGCAGGACTGAAGTTGCTTGGCGGATCGGCGGAATGTCTTGCCGTATGCTCCGCGCGTGCATTCTGCGAACATCGACTTGAACGCCTCGCAGCCGCCCTGAACACCCGCTCCGAGGCCGGCTGCAGCATTCCTCTGACAGAACAGTGTCTCCTTTTCCCAAAGCAGTTCTGGCGTAATAAGCAGCACGACCCAGTCTTTGAAGAGCGGCTCATCGGCCTTGGCCTTGTCAAGGTACCATGCGTTTGGGTATTGTATCGAGCAGCAGACGTAGTTCTCGTGCCGGTCTAGCCTCTTCAAATCGGTTGGGTTGAACAACGCCCTCTCTTCCTCTCTAAGCCTCTTCGTGGACAGTACGCCGACATCGTCATTCGCGATGTGCGCCAGATTGCGTGACGGTGTGAAGTGGCATAGCCTCGTGATGCCTCGACGCCGCGCCTCGGCTCTAATCAAATCACAGCTGTCCAGCTTCTTGCTCCAAGTATAGGCTGCGGTCCATAGGCAGCAATGCAGTGGCTGAGCCGGTGTACGTTATTACCAGGTTTGTTCGTGCCCTGGTCACACCGACGTATATCAGTCTCCCGTCCTGTATCTGCGCGTCTTCCACCCCAAGGGCCTCAGTGCTGGCAGGATCGGGCAGCCTGGTCGAACTGCAGAATGGCATTATGACCATGTCGAACTCCAGCCCCTTCGCAGAGTGGTACGTTCCGTGCTGGACACTAGGTCCATCTACCCATCGCGGCATCCCGCGGTGTAACTTGATGGACGTGTTTGGCAGCTTAGCCGCGATGCGTCTCTCGTCCTTGCGGTCGCGGACCAGTACTGCGACGCTCTGCCTCGTGGATGCAGTTCGAGCGAGTTGCGCCACGAAACTTATCTCCTCATCGGCAGACTCGCAGCGCACAAGTGCCGGCGGCGGCCCTTCGGCTCGCGGGGCCACGGGCTCGACTATGTCTGGCAGCCCGGCATAGTACGGCATGCGGCATATTGCCAGACCCAGCCTGGCTATTTCCCTTGTATTGCGATAGTTCTGAGTGAAGTACCAAGGCGTCCTAATGTTCAACTCTGCCGAGCGCCAGGTCATTCGGTGCCCGTAGATCTGCTGAGCAACGTCCCCGAAGAAGGTGACCGATCCGTCGTTTGGCACGGCACGCACAAGGGAGCGTATCATCTCGGGTGAGAAGTCCTGTCCTTCGTCGATCACGATGTGGCGGTAGAGTCGCGGTCCAGTATCTGCAACCAGCTCCCCGTACACGGCCGTAGCAAGGTCATCCCAGTCAAAGTCCCACGCGCTCTTCTTGCGCAACCTACGATACTCTTCGAAGACTTGATACATGAGTGCTCGTTGGTCTTTGACGACTCGAGACTCTGCTCTTCCAACACGCTCGGCCTTGCGATACTCACGGTCGGACTTGAGTCCGTGTTGCTCAATCCACTTGATCTCGTCGAGGAAGAACTCCGGCTTTCTTTCGAGCGGGGGAACGCGGCCTTGCGCGTGCTGGACCACGGACATGGCGTTAGTAATCAGCCGTAGGCGGGCCTCGTCATCTGGACAGATTGCTCTGGGTCTCAGCTTGCCGCGCGAGGAGAGATAGCCCCGGGCGAACTGGTGGTAGTTCTCCACCGTTACCCCTGGGACTGAATCCCCGTGCAGGTACTTCAGGTATGCCACAAGAGCCTTGTTGAAGGTGACGAGCAGGGTACTTCCGCCGTGAGCCGTCTGGGCATCAGCAAGGTGAACTGCGCGGAGTATTGCCAGCGTCGTCTTGCCACTTCCTGCCGTCCCTAGCACAGCAACGTGACCAGTCGCCGGAAGATAGAGCACCTCCAGCTGCTTACCGACAGGAGTTGGTAGGGGCATGGATATCAGACCTGAAAGCAGGCGCTGAAGTCTCTGCAGTCTCGGCCCTGTATTCCGGACGAACGAAACAGGGCAAACAGCCGGTCGGTCTTGACGTAGTAGAGCATGTGGGTCTTCCAGAAGAGCACAACGTCCCGGTCATCGGTGTAGACCTTCTCGTAGATGTTCTTGTGGGCCGGGGTGTGCTGGAAGTAGATTGAGCCGCTCGGGCTGAAGTAGCGGTGGAAGAAGTCGTAGAGCTTGTCGAACAGTTCCTGCCTGAAGCCCGGAAACGGCTTGAGCGCGGCTTCGATGTCCTTCTGGAGCCTGGGGAAGACGCCGTCAGTGTAGTAGCGCGACTTGATCCGCATCAGGTTGATGAATCCCGACTGGCCCTCAACCTTCGCGCCGACGAACAGCTCCCTCAGGGCGTCATAGAAACGCTCCTGGCTCTTGTCTGCCTTGGCCGCCGCGTTCACTGCCATAGCAAGCCTCCAACGCTATGCGCCAACATGAGTCAGAATGTTAATGTCGCGCTATCCATAGTCAAGCATGTGCGCGGCCGGACGAGGGCAGGAACTGCGTACTGGCAGCTACTTCGGTACGTCGATGTCGAAGACGGCTCGCGCCGCAGGCGCGAGTTGCTGGACACAACCAGACGATACCCTCCAGTTGGCGTCAGGGCGCGCTGGCGTCGGTTCGCATGTTGCAGGATTCTGCGCAGAGCTGGGTCGCCGCTGCCTTGTTGCTGAGAGCTCTGCCGTCACGCGGGTCGGTCAGCGTACCATGCTCGCGCGTGAGATTGCACTTTGCCTCCGAACGCGCGGCTCGTTTGGTCGTAGCAGCCAGCCTGCTCGCCCGGCCTTTCCATCCTGCGCGCCACAGCGTGAAGTTGCAGCGTTTCTGGCCCGCTGGCTTGAGCGTTCCACAGCCATAACAGATTGATTTTAAAGACTATAGCCCACTCGATGCGCTGCTCAACCTTCCACTCCTGGAGTCACTCCCCGGGTCACTCCCCGAGTGACTCCCCCAGTGACTCCCCCAGTGACTCCCCCAGTGACTCACCGAGTCACTCGCGGACTGACTTACCGAGTGACTTGCCGACTGACTCGGCGAGTGATTCGGCAGGTGACTTACCGACTGAGCTACCGAGTCACGTACCGACTGACACGCGGAGTGACCTCATGAGTCAGTTGGGGAGTTACCTGCCGAGTGACTTGGGGATTGACCCGCCGAGTGACTCGGTAGGTCACTCGCCGACTGACTTGCCGGATGACTCAGCAGGTCGCTTGCCTAGTGACTTGCAGAGTCATGTGCCAGTGCGCAATCAGCGCATGGGGACAAGCCCACGTGACGGCCGGAAAGTGAGGGACACTCCCACGGAGCGGCTGCGTCGGACGTGCCCTGGGCACCGTTGGAACGAGCGGCGCGGTAGCGTCCCTATTTTCCAGTGCAAGGGGACACGTCCACGGAGCGACGCGAGGGACGCGTCGCGGGGATGTACAGGCGAAACTGGGGACAGTCCCTCAGAGGCCCAAATGGGGACAGTCCCACGGAGCGCTTGCGTCGGACGTGCCCGGGGCACCGTAGGAACGAGCAGCGCGGTACAGTCCCCATTTGGGCGGGACGGTCCCCATTTTCTACTTGGAGAGGTACTTCTGCGGGGCTTTGAGGAAGTTGTCTTTGCAGGCCTCGCTGCAGAAGTAGTAGGTCTTGCCCTGGTAGTCGTAGCTCGCGGCCGCGGTCTTCTTGTCCACGGTCATGCCGCAGACCGGGTCCTTGAGTATCGGTTCGCTCTTCGTCATTGCGATTATCCCATCATTTACACTTGCATCGCTGAGCTTCGCGTCGGCCTTCACGAACGCACCTGACTGGTCGATGAATAGCGCCACGGGCATCGTGTCGACCATGGCCGCTGCTAGCGCCGTCTTCTTCTGGTCAACCAGCACCAGGCCGGTGAGATTGTGCGCCTTCGCAAATGCCTTGGTCGCCTTGGTGCCGGCCGCGAGCACGTACACCAGCATCGGCTGTTGGTCGCCCTGGGACGAGACTGCCGCCTGCACGACGTCCACGGCCTTGCCCGAGGCCTCATCGGTACCGGCGAGGACCATGAGCATCGGCATCTTGCCGATGTGCTCGGACAGCCTGACCGTGTCGCCGTTCAGGCTCACGAGCTTCAGACCGGCAAGCCCGCCTTGGCTCGACATCGATAAACAGCTTGAGCCGTTCTGGCACATGGCACACTGCGCAAACGCTGCCCCGACTGCCATCGTCAGCGTGATTCCGATTGTAAGCAAGAGTTTCATTGGTTCCTTTCTAGTTCAGTTCGAGCCCGGTTCCTACTACGGAGGCCTGGCCCGACTCAAGCACGACCTTGCCCATCGCCCGCACCCCGCCATGCACGTGCTGCGGTATGAACACGTTGGTCGGATGCATGTTGACATAGATCAGTCCGGTTGAATCCTGCACCCACACCCAGCCCCCGGACGGGCATTCGCTCGTTATCTTGCCGGCTACGAGCACATCCTTACCTTCCCACGCCTGAGCGTTGGTGAGGATTTCCTTGGCCGTGGTTACGGCCATATCAGCAGGGATGGCCTTCCCGTAGGCATTGGACTTTGCCCCTCCGGCCGCCGTCTTCGCGCCGCAGCCGACAACGACCGCGGCGACTATCAACACTGCTAGCCCTAGAGTGATGTACTTCATGATTCTCCTATCCATACTTCTGCATTCTGACTTCTAGCTTCTGACTTCTGACTTCGTTCTATCTTCTCCGATAGTGTCTTTGTGTCTTTGTGGTAAGACTCTTCGCTTACGATTCTTCCGTCCGAAATCTCAATCTTCTTGTCTGCCTCTGCCGCCAGCTCCGGGTCGTGTGTTGCCATGATGATGCCCAGTCCTTCCCGCGCCAGTTCCTGGAAGATCGCCAGTACCGCGCCGCGCGACTTCTTCTCCAGCCTACCGGTCGGCTCGTCCGCGAGCAGTATCCGCGGCCGGTTCACGAGGGCGCGCGCGATAGCGACCCGCTGCATGTCCCCGCCGTCAAGCTGCTTCGGCAGCGCCCGGCGCGACTTGGTCAGGCCGACCCGCTCAATCAGCTCGCTTACCCGCGTTTCATCATGCTTGCGCGCGAAGATGAGCGGCAACCGAATGTTCTCCTCCACCGTCAGCGTCGGTATCAGGTAGAAGAGCTGGAATATGAACCCGATGTGGTCGCGCCGGAACCGGACCAGTTCCTGTTCCTTCAAACCCGTGACCTCGGTGCCGGCAATCTTCAGGCTTCCCTTTGACGGCCGGTCCAGGCAGCCGATCTGGTTCAGTAGCGTAGTTTTGCCCGACCCGCTCCGGCCGACAATCGAGATCATTTCGCCCGGCGCCAGGGTCAGGTTGAGTCCGGCCAGCGCGTGGATAGTCTCGCTGCCCCGATGGTAGCTACGCCATAGATCAGTCGCGACGAGAAGTGGCGCGCGGGCCACGCCCGGAAAATGGGGACTGTACCGCGCCGAGTCGGACGCAGGCGCTCCGTGGGACTGTCCCAGTTTTCCGGCGCTAGACGACATTCCCGTCCTCCAATCGAATAACCCGCGTAAACCGGGACTCCAGACTCAGGTCATGTGTTGCCACAATTACCGTCAGCCCGGAGTCCCGGCTTAAGGCCTGAAGGAGGTTAAAGATGCCATCGCGGATAGCAGTATCCAGATTGCCGGTCGGCTCGTCGGCCAGCAGCAGTCGCGGACGGTTGATAAGCGCCCGGGCCACCGCGACGCGCTGCATTTCGCCGCCGGAGAGCTCAGAAGGTTTATGCGTCATGCGGTGGCCGAGACCGACGAGGTCGAGAAGTCGCTTTGCTCTCTCCCGAGGGATAGAGGGATCAAGGGATCGAGGGATCAAGTGTCCGGACTCTCCCACTCTATCCCTTTGTCCCTTTATCTCTTTATCCCTCATGTTCTCGCCATTTCCCTTGCCCCACATTGTGGGCAGCAGGACGTTTTCGGTCGCGGTCAGGGCCGGCATCAGATAGAACTCCTGGAACACGAACCCGATGTTCTTGCGCCGGAGCGCGTCGAGGCGAACTCCACGTCGGGCGACGTCGGTGCCCAGCACTTGGAGGCTGCCTTCGGTTGGCCGGTCCATCAGGCCGATGAGATTGAGCAGCGTGGTCTTGCCCGCGCCCGAGTGCCCGACGACCCCAACGAACTCTCCGCACTTGACGTCGAGGCCGATGCCCTTCAAGGCGTGGATAGTCTCTGCGCCACGCCGATAGACTCGCGTAAGGCCGCGGGCTTGTACCGCAGGATTCGAGGATTCCAGGATTCCAGGATTCAAGCCGGACACTAGACTCCTTGATTCCTCGACTCCTTGACCCCTGTTCTTCATCACTCCGCCTTTATCGCTTCGACCGGCTTCACGCTCGCGGCCCGGAACGCGGGGTAGAAACCCGCGACCAGCCCGAGCACGAGCGACAGGCCGACGCACATCAAGAGAGTCGGCAGCGAGAACCCGATGAGCGAACCTCTGGGCGCGTACGGTATCATGCCGCGGATAATCGCCTCGACGAGCCGCGATGAGACGAGCGCAATGGCCACGCCGGCCAGGCCGCCGAGCACGGTGGTGAGGATTGTCTCGGCCCAGACCAGCTTGAATACGTCGCCGCGTGAGCCGCCCATCGCCTTCATCATGCCGATCTCGCGGGTCCTCTCGAACACCGCCATAAGCACCGTGTTGAGGACGCCGACGCCGCCGAGGATGACAGCAATCAGTATGATGGCTGAGACGAACACCTTGGTGCTCGCCATCAGCGAACTGATGGTACCGAGCAGTTCGGATAGCGGGAAGACGTTCATGTCCACTTCGCTGGCCTTGAGCGAAGCGACCAGCGCGTCGGTTTGGTCCACGTGCCTCGCCTTGATGAGAATCAGCACGAGCTTGCCTTCGAGCCCGGAAATCTTCTGCAGAGTCTTGCGTGGCAGGAATACGAACCCGTCGTCCTGCGTGTTGGTGCGGCTGAGCACGCCGGCAACGTGGAGCCGGACGTTCTTCTCCGGCACCACCCAGTAGTCACCGGTCTTGACCCCGGCATCCTGCGCGGCGGTAGAACCCATTATGACGTCGGAATCGGCGGCAAACCAGTGACCGCTGATGCGCCAGGCCGGCCTGAGCTTCATGTAGTCTTCGTCAATCCCAAGCAGGATGACGTTCTTGTCGCCGGGAGCGAAAACCGCATCCATGATTACGCCCGCGGCCTCAGCCACGCCCGGGTTTGCCTTCACCTTGGCAAGCAGGCTCTCGTCCATGTAGCGCGGCCACTTGCCGCCGTGGAGAGCAATCGTCGCGGCCTCGTACGGACAGCCCTTGGGCACGACGATCACGTGCGCGCCCAGTGCGCCGAGCTCGCCCTTGAGCCGGGCCTGGTAGCCCTGCTGGAACTGGAACAACGAATAGAGAACAGCGATGGCAATGGCTACACCGAGCACGGTCAGTGTCGAGCGCGTCTTACGCCGAATCAGGTTCTTGAATGACAGCTTGAACCAAATCATGGGGAAAGTGCTCCAGTGATCTAGTGATCTAGTGATCCAGTGAGGAAGCAGACGGACGCGCCGCGCCCCTGCACTCGACCACTAGACCACTTGACCACTACTCTGTTACTCACTTCTCAGCGCCTCAATCGGCTTTGCTCTTGCGGCCCGCAGCGCGGGGTAGAAACCGGCCACGACCGCGATGCCGAGCACGAACGCCATAATCAGAAGGAAGCTGCCCGGCTCCAGCGCAATCACGCTGCCCTTGGGCGCGAGCGGGAGGAACTTCTTCACAAGACTCTCAAGCGCCCGTGAGCCGACGAGGGCCATGCCGAGCCCGCCGATTCCACCGAGCAGCGAGAGCATCAGGGTCTCGATCCAGACCAGCCCAAAGATGTGGGCTTGAGAAGCACCGGTCGCCCGCATCACACCGATTTCCTTGGTCCGCTCGAACACCGACATCAGCACCGTGTTCAGCACGCCCAGCGCGGAGATGACGATGATAATCATGACGATGGAGAGCAGCAGCGACTTGGCCGAGCCCATCAGGGTCATCATCGTGCCCAGCAATTCGCCCATGGTAATCACTTCCGCGCCCTTGATCTTGCCCAGCCGCGATGCTACAACCGGAGCGTCGTCCGGGTTCTTCAGCCGGATAGAGATGCCGGTCAGCCTGTCCGGCTGGTCGAACATCTTCTGCGCGGTCGCGAGCGGCACGAAGAAGAATCCGTCGTCCTCGTTACCGGTCGGCTCCAGTTCGCCGACCACGTCCAGCGTCAGGTCCTTTTCCGGGACGTAGATCTGGTCGCCGACGTGCGAGAGCTCGATGAGCGTCACGTCGTGGCCGAGAATCACGTCGGTCGGCTTCTCGGGGAACTTGCCCTTCAGCTTCCACCAGTTCTTCAGCCGCAGGGTGCTTGAGTCAATCCCGACGTAGATGTCGGTCCGGCCCTCGTCCGGGCGCACGATGCCGCTCATGAACATCGGTGCGGCAACGTCAATCTCGGGCATTGCCTGGACTTCCTGCAACACTTCGGCCGGCAGGTAGTTCGGAATCTTGCCGCCCTTCAGGATGAGCGAGGCGGCCTCGTAGGGGCACCCGACCGGAACGACCATCATGTGAATGCCCATGCCCTGCAATTGAGTCTTGAGGGCTTTCTCATAGCCGCGGTTGAATGAGACGAGAGTGAACAGGACCGCCACGGCCACAATCATGCTTCCCAGCGTCAGGGTGGTTCGCGTCTTGTGGGCGAAAAGATTCTTCAGTGCGAAGCGTATGAAGTTCATGATTATGCCCGGACAGGGAACTTAACCACAAAGACACCAAGGCACCAAGTCCGGGCCGGAACGGCTTGTGAAGACCCTTCGTGTCTTTGTGTCTTGGTGGTGAACATCCGAGGTCACTCCATCTCAGGGCCGGCCCAGCTCATCGTACACGATGAGCAGTTTCCGGGCCGCGGTCGCGACGGCCTGCGATGCCTTCTCCGCACCCTCGTCCGCCGGCTTCAGTCCTGATTCGTCATTCGTCATTCGGAAATCGTCATTTGCCGACATGCCCTTGAACTGACCTAGAAACTCCTTGCTGCGTAGCGCGGCCTTGGCCTTTTCCCGGTCGCGCTGAATCCGCACGGCCTTGATGACCGGCCCGGAGTCGCCCTCAATCACCGCCACAACGACCTCGATGGCGCCGAACTGCCCTTTCCCGACATGCGTCATGACGGTACCAACGCGGTTCTCCCCCTTGAACACGGGGAAGTACTTGAACTGGGTCTCGTCTGCATCAAGCGGAAGGCCCAGCCTTTGTTCAACCCGCTGCCTGACGGAATCGCTGATATCCGCGAACACGGTCTTGTAGCTGCCTGAACCGAATATGGCCGAGATGTCCTCGTCCGGCTGGCGCCAAACGCACAGCGATGCAAGGGCCGTGCCAGTGAGAGAGAGCGCGAAGAGCAGCGCGAAAACGGGGACTGTACCGCGCCGAGTTCGACGCAGGCGCTCCGAGGGACTGTCCCCTGTTTTCGCCCGCAGCGCTTGGCATTCTTGGCGGTTCATATTCCTAGAAGCGAACGACAACCTGCGCGATAACATTCCAATCCTCCGTGTTCTGATCAGCAGTTTGCAGGCAGTTCCGCTGGAAGGCGGTCTGTATCTCGAAGGCCGAGATGTCCGGCGGGTAGTAGTTCAGACCCACGCTGAGCGTACGGTCCGAGCCCTCGTGGGTGATATATCCGTCGCACGCCAGCATCGGTTCAAGCCAACGGGTTACAGCATAACGTGCCTCTCCATAGTAGCCGAAGACGGACGGCTGACTCAGCGCCGAATCCTTTCCGGCCACACCTTCGAGCCTGATGGTCAAAGGCCCCCAGTCAGTGGTGTTATCCAGACCGAGCCTATATTTCACCCTGCAAGACTGGGGGCCTTCATCCATCTTGGGGAGGCTATCTAACGACCAGTAAGGAAGCGAGCCGGCCAGACCGCTCAGTCCGAGTGTCACGTCGGCGTCGCCCAATAGGAACCTGGGCGCAACCCGGGCAGTGACTACTTTGCCTCTGTCGTTGTCCATTGCGTCCGGTCCATTGCCATTGGACACCCAGAGCTTATAGTCAAAATGCCCGAGCTGGCCCAGGATGCCAAGACCAGGATCGAGGCGCAGACCCAGGGTCTTGGCAAAGGGAGTTTGAATAATCTGCGTGTGGATGTCATAGTCGGCAAGGAGCCCGAACGGAATGACCGCCTGCCCGACTCTGATTGTCGGCAGAGACAGCCCGAGCGGGAACAAGGCGTAGGCCTCGCCGAAATGGAAGCCGCTGGTCCAGCCCGACATCGCACCGCCGGCTCGAATCTGAATCATGGCAGTCAGAATGTCGCGAGTCCTTCCAGTAACCTGAGCCTGAATATCGCCTTCAGCACCCATCAACTCAAAGCCCGACTCCATGGTGCCATATGTGTAGCGCGGGTACAGCGCACCGTTCAGCTTAACGCTGGATCCGGCGACACTGATACCCACGACGAAAAGAAGGGTTGTCGAGGTCCTCTTAATCATCGTTGCGCTCTTCCGGCTTGTGGTTGAACGACCTGACCAGAAAGACCACCGATGCCACCATCAGTGCGGCGAACACCAGCACCGAGGTCAGGCTGAACATCCAGTTGGAGTCTGCGTATCCACACATCGGTAATGCAGGGAGCACGCCTCATGCCAGCGGACAGCTGCGCACGTTTAGAGGCGAGCTACCGAAACCGGCCGTCTGCGGCTGGGTGAAAGTTGTCTGTTATGCTACAGCGGCTGTCTGCAGGCAGACAGTCCGGGCTAGGCGAGCTCGTGCTTCTTCATGCGGTAGATGAGGGTCGCGCGGGAGATGCCGAGCAGGCGCGCGGCTTGCGACTGGTTGCCGCCGGTCTTCTTGAGAGCGACCTCAAGGCAACTGCGTTCGGCTTCAGCGATGGCAGCAGCCCGCCCCAGTCTAGCGACTTCGTGTGACGCAGGCGGTTCAACGGCCCCTATCCAGTTCGGACAGGACACTCTTGACCTTTGCCTTGAGGTCGGGCAACTCCCTCTCCGTGATGTTCCAGACCTCGTTCACGTCCACGCCCAGGTAGTCATGGATAAGGACGTCTCGAAAACCCGCGACCTTGCGCCAGGGAATCTCAGGGTGAGCTTTCCTCAGGTCGCTGGAAACCTGCTTTGCGGCCTCGCCCATTGTCTCGAAGTTGCGGACAACGGCATCCCGTTGCATGCGAGACTGCATGAATGCATCACGTCCGGGGCGGGTGTACTCCTCAATGTTGCCGATGGACTCAAGAATACTCGTCAGATAGAGCCTGTCGTCCTTCACAGTGGAACCGCCTCGGCAAGTACCTGGTCACGGATGAACCAGTGCAGGGCACGCTCAGAGACAACGTCAACCTTGCGCCCGAGATAATCCTCCAGGTCCTGCACCAATCCGACGTGGTCAAGCAGACTTCTGCTCTCGTCCATCTCGACCAGAAAATCCACATCGCTGTCCGGACCGGCGTCGCCTCGCGCTACCGAACCGAATACCCGCACGTTGCGCGCGCCGTATTGCTCCGCGATACCAATGATACGTTCGCGTTTGGCTCTCAACTCTTCTGCACTCATGTCGAGATTTCTCTAGCGCCAGTCTAGGCTCTTCCGACCTCGTGTCAAGCGCACCCGGTTCACCAATTACCCCAGTCCGTGCTTCTTCATGCGGTAGATGAGGGTCGCGCGGGAGATGCCGAGCAGGCGTGCTGCCTGTGACTGGTTGCCGCCGGTCTTCTTGAGCGCGGCTTCGAGATGGCTCCGCTCGACCTCGGCGAGCGTCGGCGCATCCATCTGCTCCTGAGAGATTCCTCGACTCGCTTCGCTCGCTCGGAATGACAGACTGGGCATCAGCCGGTCGGCGATGTGCTCAGGCTTGACCGGCTTGCCACCGCTGAGTATCAGTCCGGACTCAATCACGTTCTGGATCTCCCGCACGTTCCCGGGAAAGTCATGCTCGGCCAGCAACTCCAACGCTTCCTTGCTCACTGCATCCGGACCATATCCGCGCTGGACGAGGTACGAGGCAACCAGTTCCGGTATGTCCTGCCGGTGCTCGCGTAGAGGCGGAATCGGCAGGGCGAAGACGTTCAGTCGATAGTATAGGTCCTCCCGGAACTCACCATCTCGCACGCACGCCATCGGGTCGCGGTTAGTCGCGCTGATAATCCGCACGTCTACCTTGAGCGTATCGGTACTGCCGACCGGCTGGACCTCGCGCGCCTCTATCGCACGCAGCAGCTTCACCTGCAGGTCGCGCTTCATCTCGGTCACTTCGTCGAGGAAGATGGTGCCGGTGTCGGCCTGAACGAACCGCCCGTCGCGGTCGCTGACCGCTCCCGTAAATGAGCCCTTCCTATGTCCGAACAGTTCGCTCTCGACCAAGTTCTCGGGGATAGCACCACAGTTCACGGCCACGAACGGCTGCGCCGCTCGCCTGCCGAGGAAATGGATGGCCCGCGCGACAAGCTCCTTGCCGGTGCCGGTTTCGCCGAGGACCATGACCGCGGCTTCGCTGGCCGCCGCGAGCCGCACCATCTCGCGCACCCTCTCCATCTGCGGGCTGGCACCCACGATCGCGCTGAGACCGAACCTGCCGACGACCTCGTCCCGTAACCGGACGTTTTCAAGCTTCAGGTCGCGCAGGCGCAGGGCATTGGCCACGAGTCCTTTCAGCCGGTCGTTGTCGAAGGGCTTCTGGACGTAGTCGAACGCGCCGAGCTTCATGGCCTCGACCGCGGTCTTGACCGTAGCGAACGCAGTAATCAAGATTACCGGCACGTCCGGGCTTGTTTCCTTGACCAGCTTGAGCACGTCGAGGCCTGTCCCGTCGGGCAGTTTGAGATCGGTAACGACAAGGTCGTAGGGCCCGGTTTCGAGCGCGCGCTGCCCACCGGCGACATCGGCCACAACTGACGTGTCATGCCCTTCCTCTTCCAGCAAGAACCGAACGACCTGCGCCACACTTGCGTCGTCGTCTGCTACCAGAATCCGATGTTTCATCTATCCTCCCGGCAGAATCACGGTCGCGGTCGTGCCGGCGCCGGTGGCGCAGGTGATTTCCAGCCGGCCGCCGTGCTCGGCCACGATGCGCTGGGCAACGGACAATCCCAGCCCGGTCCCGCCCGGCTTCGTGCTATAGAACGGCTCACACACCTGTTTCAGCTTGTCGGGTGGAATCCCCGGCCCGGTGTCGCGCACCGAGACCCGCGTGGAGCCGGCTTCCTGCCTTACGTCCAGCGCCACCTGCCCGCCGGTTTGCATGGCCTGTACCGCGTTGAGAATCAGGTTCAGGAACACCTGGCGCAACTGGTTCGGGTCGGCATCCACCTTGTGCTCGCCATCCGAGTGTGACCGACGGACGGTAACCCCGGCCTGCTCAATCACGGGCGCCAGCAGTTCAAGGCATGAATCAAGGAGCGAGCTGAGCAGAACCGGTTCGCGCTTCAGCGCCGCCGGCCGTGCGTAGTCGAGGAACTCATTGACCACCCGGTTGAGACGGTCCACCTCACTCACTACGATGCGCGCAAGCTCAGCCTCTTTACCAGACAGGCGTTCGGTCAGTATCTGGGCCGAACTGCGGATTGCCGCCAGAGGGTTCTTCACCTCGTGGGCCATGCCTGCGGCCATCTCGCCCAGCGTCTTGAGCCGTTCGGCGCGGCGCAGCGAGTCATTCGCCTTGCGCTGCCGGTCGGAAAGGATGCCGGTCACGACACCGACTACAAGGTAGAGTGGTATCTCAAATACGGCCTCGCTCGCCTGGCGTGGAAGCATCGCCCGCGTCATCAGCACGTGGGGCACAAAGAGCACCGAAACCACGACCGCAGCGACGAGGCCACCTCGCAGACCGTATCTGAACCCGGCGAGTATTATTGGTAGATAGTAGAGGCGTCGGAACAGGTCGTGCCAGAACTCGTTATGCATCGGTGCCAGGTAGTGCCCGACGGTCAGCACGACGACCGCGGCAACCGTTGTCCAGAACTCCGGCTGCTTCCATATCGACCGGCTCATGCACCAAGTCTAGGCTGGTTGGCGCGACCGTCAACTCTGCGCGGCTTGAACGTGGGTCGTTGAATGCCTAACATCTAGGACTCGATGTCGAGCCACGACCACAACCGCACCGCTCGCCAGGGACGAAGCCTCGTCATGTCCATCGGCCTGAACCTCGGGTTCGCCGTTGCCGAACTCATCTTCGGCCTGATTGCCAACTCCCTCGCCCTCGTCGCCGACTCAATCCATGACGCCTCTGACGCATTGACGCTCGGTCTCTCCTACTTCGGCCTGAAGCTTTCGGAACGCGCGCCCAACCAACGCCGCACCTTCGGTTACCGGAAGGTGCGCATCCTGACCGCCTTCATCAACGCGCTCGTGCTGGCCGGACTCACGGTCTTCATCCTCCGGGCCGCCATCCTGCGCATCATGTCGCCCGAGCCGGTGAAGAGCCCGATTCTCATCGTCATGGCCGTCGCCGGTCTCGTGGTCAATGGCCTCGCGGTCCTGATGCTGCGGCGCGACCGGCAAAGCCTAAACATCCGCGCCGCCATGTGGCATTTAATGGAAGACCTCCTCGGCTGGATTGCGGTCCTTGTCGGCGGCATCGTCATCAAGCTCACCGGTTGGTACGTCATTGACCCGGTTCTCTCGCTGGCGGTAAGTGTGTTCGTCATCTACGGCGCGTACTCGGTCTTCCGCGAATCGGCCTCGATTCTAATCGACTCGACCCCGCACGACATCAGCTTCGAGACGGTGCGCCGGTTCATCCTCGACTTCGCACCCGAGATTACCGGCGTCCACGACCTCCATATCTGGACCCTCGGCGAAAGCGAACGCGCCTTGATGGCCCACCTTGTCGTGAAGGACGCCAACGTCAGCTCTTTCCACCCGCTGCTCTCGAAGCTCGAGGGCGCACTCACCGACAAATTCGACATCGCCCACGTCACGCTTGAACTCGAGTGCGGCGAATGCAAATCGGGCGACAACGTCTGCCTCGAATAACGCAGATGCCGACGCGCCTGACCGGAATCGCTGATGGCCTGAACGGACGGAAGAACAAAGCCTGGTTCCCTGCAAAGCGTTACGGCCTCGGCTGGGGATTTCCGAACCGCTGGCAGGGATGGGCGGTGCTGGCCGGGTGGGTCGTGCTGGCCGTCAGCGGGCTCGGCGTGTTTCGGCCTGACATCCATCCCCTGCGCTACGTGGCCTACGATTCGATTCTGACCGTCCTCTTGCTGGCGATCATTGTCGCCAAGGGCGAGCGAATCCGCTGGCGCCGGGGCGATGATTCGGACGCCAAGCCCGGGCCTTGAGTCAATGACGATATCTGGTCTCACCATCCGTCCCTTCGTAGCCGGTCAGGACGAGCAGGTCTGGGTCGACATCACCAACCGGACATGGCAGGAGGATGAAGACTTCACGCCTACCTCCGTCGAGGATCTGAAGCGTTGGGACGATGCGCCATGGGTCGGTGTTCGTACCCGGCTGCTCGCGGAGTTGGACGGCGTACCAGTTGCGAAAGTCTGGGCCGAGACCGACAAGACCCGTACGGAGCTGAAGGCTCTCGTCACATGCCCGGATGTCCTTCCCGAACACCGCCGGAAGGGTATCGGCACCGCGTTGATGACGAAGGCGCTCGCCAGTCTGCACGACGCGGGAATGGAGTCAGCCGAGGTCAGCGCATTCGATAGCCCGGCGTCCAACGGCTTCCTCGAAGCGCTCGGCTTCCGCATCGTTCGCCGTTTCTGTCTGATGCGCCGAAGCCTGACCGACGTGCCATCCAGCGTCGGCGAGACCCGTGATATTGAGGTAGTGACGCTGGGTCGCACCGATGAAGACATCGACATGCTGCGGCGACTCCACAACGAGGCATTCAAAGAGCACTTCAACTACGCCCCGGACACCTTGGACAACTGGAAGTACATCGTGAAGAAATGGGACGAGCGTGGCCGCATTGGCTTCGTCACCGTCGCCAAGGTCGCGGGCCAACCGGCGGGCTACCTCCTGTACGGCATCGACCCGAAGGACAATGAATACCTGAAGAAGAAACGCGGCGGCTTGTGGGACGTCGGCGTGCTGAAGCAGTTTCGCGGCCGCGGCATCGCCAAGCGGCTGATGATTGACGCGATGAAGCACCTGCGGCGCGAGGGAATGGAGGAAGCCCAACTCGGCGTGGACGAAACGAACGTGACCAACGCCATGGAGCTTTACGAGCGGCTCGGTTTCGCCGTCGCCCGCCGCCGCCTCGTCTGGAACAAACGCCTTTGCCGCCCGCCGTCCTAGCCCCGGGTTCGGCGCCAAGGCGATGCCTTGACTTCGCAGTTGGACGTCCCTAGACTCCAATCCATGCTCGTTTCCGGCGCGTCGGTTTCAGGTCTCCTTGTTTTGAGTTGCGCAGGACATACTTGTCGGGTATATTTCTCCATTAGACCAAACGCGGAGTACCTATGAGCAAAACCGCTTGTCAGCACGAATGGGCCATGACCAATGTTCGCCCGGGATACCTGGTCATCGAAGGTTGTTTTCACTGCCGGAACCGGATTTCGTTCTTCTCGGAGGAGGCGGTCGCGCCGATTGACGACTATCACGAGGGCGAGCATTTCTGGAGCCACTTGGCTCACTACCAAGCCTCGCAGTTCGACCTGAAGTGCAACAAGTGCTCGACCGTGGTGCCGCTGAAGGACGTCATGGCGCTCATGCTCTGCACAAAGTGCGACCCGAAGTGCGGCGTCTATGCCGCAGGCACGCAGGAACCGGGGAAGAAAACCTGGGCATACGCCGCGCTCTGCGCGAACACATCTCATTCTCCCAACAAGTGCATCTCGCCCGAAAGCCTGAGCGCGTTGAACGAGTATTTCAACCGTGGGATCAAGGATCCGGCCAAGAAGATCGTCGTCGTTCCCTGCAGCCTGCGCAAGTCGGTTGATACGTGTCAGGGAATCGTGCTGGCGGACTTCGGCCTGACGGATTTGTACTGACGATTGTCAAAGGAGAGATGGCGCGATGAAAGTATCTGAACTGGTCAACAAGACGGGCCTCAAGACCTTCAACGAGGGTGCCGACAAGGAGATCGCCGGAGTCTATATCTCCGACATGGTCAGCGACATCGTCGGCATCAAAGAGGGGAATCTGCTGATAACGCTTCAGACGCACAAGAACCTTATCGCGGCGGCCAATCTCGTGGACGTGGCCGCGGTCGTGTTTTCCCGCAACCGGGTTCCGGCCGAAGACGTAGTTGCCCTGGCCAACAAGGCCGGCATTCGGCTGCTCGGCTACGAGGGAGACACCTGGAGCCTGGCCAAGAAGCTCTGCGAGCTCAAGGTCGGATGAGCTAACCCGCAATAACCTCTTGCCCTGAGACCGGGCGAGGAAGACCTGATGAACTCTCGCAAAGACATCTCCGCAATCCGACGGGAGTTCAAGGGCGAGCGCGAGGACCTCATCCCGGTCCTGCAGCGGTTGCAGGAGCAGGATGGCTACCTGCGCCCGGACGCCATTCGTGACATCTCGCGCTGGCTGAAGATATCCGAGAATGAAATTTTCGGCGTCGCGACCTTCTACGCCCAGTTCCGGTTCCATCCGCCGGGCGAGCACCACATCAAAATCTGTCTCGGGACCGCCTGCCACGTGCGGGGCGGCCAGGAAATTCTGGCGATGACCCAGGCGCGCCTGAACGTCAAGCCGGGCGAAACGACCGCCGACGGGAAGTACGACCTCGAACGCGTTGCCTGCCTGGGCTGCTGCGCTCTCGCACCGGTAGTCGCCTTCGACGACAAGTTCCACAGCCAGATGTCGGTTCTGAAAGTCCAACGGCTGCTCGAAGAAGACCGAGGCGACCAGTCGACGGATACCAAGTGAATCCGGCAGTAGTTGCAGAGCGACGGCAACAGGCGCAGGCCAAATGGGACGCCATCCGCGAGAGCCCGGTCCCTTACATTTACATCGGCGCCGGGTCGTGCGGGCTGGCTGCCGGGGCGGCCGATACCCAGAAGGCAGTCGAAGAATACCTGGGCCAGCACCAGTTCGAGGCGAAAATCGTCCCGGTCGGATGCATCGGCCCCTGCTATCTGGAGCCGCTGATGGACGTACAGATGCCCGGCCGGCCGCGGATCAGTTATTCCAACGTCGCCGGGAAAGACGTGGGGCCAATCCTGCAGGGGTTCTTCGAGAAAGGCGAGACCCCGAAGTATCACCTTGCCGGACACTTCGGCGAGCAGGAAGTCGATGGTGTCCCCCGCTTCTTCGACCTGCCGATGTTGAAGCCGCAGGTCCGGATTGTTCTCCGTAACTGCGGCATCATCGACCCGGACGACCTCGATCAGTACCTGGCGCGAGACGGCTACAAGGGCTTCGAGAAGGCTCTTTCCATGACTTGGCAGGAGGTCATTGACACGGTCAAGCGGTCCGGTATTCGCGGTCGCGGCGGAGCCGGATTCCCAACTTGGCGCAAGTGGGCCACCTGCCGGGAGCAGCAGAGCGAGGAACGCTACCTCATCTGCAACGCCGACGAAGGCGACCCGGGCGCATTCATGAATCGCTCGCTCATCGAGGGCGACCCGCATGCGGTCCTTGAAGGAATGCTCATCGCGGGCTACGCGATCGGCGCCACGCACGGATACATCTACATCCGGGCGGAGTATCCGCTGGCCATCAAGCGCCTGAAGAAGGCAATGACCCAGATGCGCGAGGTCGGGCTCCTCGGAGAGAAGATTCTCGGTTCCGATTTCAGCTTCGACATCAAGATAAAGGAAGGCGCCGGGGCGTTCGTGTGCGGCGAGGAGACCGCGCTTATCGCCTCGATTGAGGGGAAACGGGGCATGCCGCGCACGCGTCCGCCTTTCCCGGCCGTCGCCGGGCTCCGCGGCAAGCCAACCATTATCAACAACACCGAAACGCTCGGCACCCTGCCCAACATCATCCGCAACGGGGCGGAGTGGTATGCGGGCCATGGTACCGAGACGAGCAAAGGGACCAAGACTTTCTCGCTCGTCGGGAAGGTCAGGCGGACCGGGTTGATTGAAGTCCCGCTCGGCATGACGCTGCGGCAGGTCATTTTCGACATTGGCGGCGGAACCCAGAAGCCGTTCAAGGCGGTGCAGAGCGGCGGCCCTTCGGGCGGGTGCCTCTCCGAGGAGTTCCTCGACCTGCCCATCGACTATGAACATCTGGCCGAGGCCGGTGCGATCATGGGTTCCGGCGGCCTCATCGTGGTCGATGCCGGCACCTGCATCGTGGACATGGCCAAGTACTTCATGACGTTCACTCAGCGGGAGTCGTGCGGGAAGTGCGTTCCCTGCCGCGTCGGCACGCGGCACATGGTGGAGATTCTCGAAAGGGTCTGCGATGGCAAGGCTGAGGCGTCCGACCTGGAGAAGCTGGAGAAGCTCGGCAAGACAGTGAAGAACGGGTCGCTCTGTGCACTGGGCTCCTCGGCCCCGAACCCCGCGCTCACGACTCTGAAGTACTTCCGGCCCGAGTTCATTGCCCACGTCAAGGATCACCGCTGCCCGGCCGTGACCTGCAAGAACCTTGTGGTGTATCGAGTCATCCCTTCAAAATGCACGGGTTGCCAGCGCTGCGTGAAGGCGTGCCCGACCGGCGCCATCTCCGGTCCGAGGTCCGAGCCGCACAACCTGGACCCGACCAAGTGCATCAAATGCCGCTCGTGCTACGAAGTCTGTCGCTTCGACGCCATCGCCGGCGACGCCATCGTCATCGAGTCATAAGCAATGGTACAAGAGCCACGCACGCTGACAATGGAGATCAACCACAAGCCGGTGACTTTCCCTGAGGGCGTGACCGTACACCGCGCCGCCGAGCTAGCCGGCGTCTACATCCCCTCGCTATGCTCGCACAAGGACCTTTCTCCATTCGGCGGATGCCGGATGTGCATGGTGGAGATCGAAGGGATGCGCGGCTACCCGCTCTCCTGCAACACCAAGGCCCAGGAAGGCATGAAAGTCCAGACCGACACGGTAACACTCCGGGAACTGCGGGTTGAGATTCTGAAGCTCATCTTGAGCGAGCACCCGTCGAGCTGTCTCGTCTGCGGCGAGAGTAAGGATTGCCGCGACTACCAGGGAACTATTCGCAAGACCGGCGTGACCACCGGCTGCCGTTTCTGTCCGAACGACCGCCAGTGCGAACTGCAGGACATCGTGGAGAAGGTCGGCCTGACCGAGATCGATTACCCGATCTACTACCACGGGTACGAACCCGAGCACGACGATCCATTCTACGACCGGGATTACAATATCTGCATTCTGTGTGGCCGGTGCGTGCGGATGTGCCAGGAAGTCCGGGGAACCGGCGTGCTGGCCTTCACCTATCGCGGGCCGCGCGCCAAGATCGGCCCGGCCTTCGGCCGCAACCACGTCGAAGCGGGATGCGAATTCTGCGGAGCCTGCGTGGATGTCTGTCCGACCGGAGCGCTGGCCGACAAGGCCTCCAAGTGGGACGGCAAGCCGGACGGCACCAAGGTATCGACGTGCCCGTTCTGCGCCGTCGGCTGCCAGCTCGAACTGGACTACAAGGACGGCCGGCTATCCAAGGCCAGCGCGAACCTCGACCCCGAGGTCAATGACGGGCAACTGTGCGTCAAGGGCAGGTTCTGCATGCCGGAAGTGACCCACCACTTCGAACGGGCGAAGTGGACGATGCTGCAGAAGGGTGACTATTTCCGGAAGGTCGGTTGGGAGGAAGCCATCCAGAAAGTGGCTGCCGAGTTGAAGGGGATTCGTCCCGACGAATTCCTGATGCTCGCCTCGCCCGACCTCACCAACGAGAGCCTGTTCGCGGCCCGGAAGTTCGTCCGAGAGTGCCTCGGCTCGAACGGCATCGACTCAACCGCGCGGATGGAGCTGGCCGGAGGCACGGACCTCTGGTCCAAGCTCTTCTCGCTGCCGATATCGATCAAGAGCATCGCCCAGGCCGATGTGATTCTGGCGGTCGGGCTCGACTCCCGGTTCAACTTCTCGGTGGTGGGCACGAAGGTACGCAAGGCCCTCGACCGGGGAGCCAAGCTGGTGACGATGGACGCCCGCGACAGCAACCTTGCCCGCTATACCGACGACTGGCTCCGTCCTCAGCCGGGCGCGGAAGCGTTGCTGCTCAAGTTCCTTGCCGAAAGCCTCGCGGACCGCGTGGGACATGACCGAAACTCTTCTGGAGTTTCGGATCGTGTCCCAAGCCCGGTAGCAGCCGTGGCAAAGCAGGCAGGCGTAGAAGCCGAGGCTTTGACGCGGGCCCTCCAGATTCTCTCCGCGACCAAAGACCTGACTGTGATTATCGGGCCGCAGGTATTCCACTACTCGAACAACGACGAACTCGCGCAGAGCCTCGCAACACTGTCTGGACGAGATGGAACCAACTTCATCCCGCTCTATTTCGGCGCCAATACCCGCGGCGTGCTGGAGATGGGAGTCCTCCCCGAACCCCGGAACCCCGGAACCCCAGAACCCTTCCCTCATTCACTCAGCCTTGCCGATGTCCTGACCGGCTCCAAGCGGCCCAAGATCCTCTACCTCGTCGGCGAGCTCCCGTTCCTCGAGCGGCCGGACTGCGATTTTCTGATTGTCCAGGATACGTATCTCCCTCCCTTCAAGGTCGACGCCTTCCTTCCTGCGGCCAGTTTCGCCGAGGCCGGCGGAACTCTCATCAACATGGAAGGCCGGGTTCAGAAGGTTGTTCCAGTCGAGAGCCCGACAGAAGGGGCCGTTGCCGGGTTCATGCGCCCTGACTGGCGGATCTTCTCGGACCTCGCTCACGCCCTCGGATTCGGCGGGATGAACTACCAGACCTATCAGGATGTCGACAAGGACATCCACGCGGCGGTACCTGATTTCCCGGCCCGGCCTGACCGGTTGCCGCAGAGGATGAAGCCCACCGAGAGGGACAAAGGGATACAGGGGCAAAGGGATACAGTGTCGGAATGTCCGAGTCCTGCACTTGATCCCTCGATCCCTCGACCCCTTGATCCCTTCCGCTGCCTGCTCGTCGCCGAACCGGGCGGATATCGTCATCGGGGCATCGACATCTCCTCGAAGGTGGGCGGACTCGGCGAGCTGGCTTTGGAAGAGGGATTCCGGATGAGCCCGGAAGATTACGCTTCCCTCGGTCTGGCCGACGGCGACCAGGTCACGGTGACGGTCTTGGGTGGCTTGGGACACGATCCCAATTCCCAGGAGGAATTGGGTCATGTCCCTCATAAGATCACGGTCTCGGGTCCGGCCAAGTCGAACCGAGAATGCCCGAAGGGCGTCGTCTATTACACACGGCCGGTCGTATTCGGCGGGCTGTCCCATCGCAGTGCGCTCCTGCCGCTATACGGACTCAAGCAGAACCCGGCGGAAGCGTCCGTCAGGAAAGCATAAGGAATGTACAAGATCATTGAGCGCAAGATGGTCGTCCCGAACCTGCACGAGTTCACCGTTCACGCGCCGGCTGTGGCGGCATCGGTGAAGCCGGGCAACTTCGTCATCGTGCGGGCCGACCAGAACGGCGAGCGTATCCCGCTATCGGTTGCCGATTGGGACCGCGAGGCCGGTACAGTAACGACAATCTTCATGCAGGTAGGCGCGTCGACGGCCCAACTGGCCCGGCTTAAGCCCGGCGATGAGATTCCGACGTTCGCCGGGCCGCTCGGCAAAGAGACCGTCATCGAGAATGTCGGCACGGTTCTCTGCGTCGGCGGATGCTACGGGATCGGTTCCATCTACCCGATTGCCCGGGCGCTCAAGGCGGCGGGCAACAAGGTCTACACGCTCATCGAGGCGCGCAGTTCTTTCCTGCTTTACTGGGAAGACAAGCTGGCAAGCGTGTCGGACAAGGTGTTCGCGATTACGCGGGATGGAACCAGGGGCCAGAAAGGGCACATTGACACCTTGCCGGAAATGATGCAGCGGGCCGGAATTACTCCCCAGCTCGTTATCGTGAATGGCTGCACGTTCCAGATGATGCGCGCGTCCATGGCCACCAGACCGCTGGGCTGGAAGACAATCGTGAACATGAACCCGATAATGATCGACGGCACGGGCATGTGCGGCGTCTGCCGGTTGTCGGTCGGAGGAAAGACGAAGTTCGCCTGTGTGGACGGCCCGGATTTCGACGGACATCAGATTGACTGGCAGGAATTCCTGCAACGACGCAAGAGCTACAACCCGGAGGAAACGGACCCGCTCCGGCACAGCAGTTGCCGATCACACTTCTAACGCACAGACCTCATGATGACTCCCGGAATGTCACCACAAAGACACCAAGACACTAAGCATCCCGCATTATCCGGCAAGCTCTCATCTCCTATTCTTGGTGCCTTTGTGTCTTGGTGGTCGAATTCCGTTCGGTCTCGGACCAAGAGCTGATTCGGAATGGCTGAAGAAAAGCAGGAAAAGACCAAGCTGAAGCTGGACCGGCACCACATGCCGAAGCAGGACCCGATCGAACGGGTCAGGAACTTCGACGAGGTCGCGCTCGGCTACCCGACCGAAACGGCTGTGGCCGAAGCATCACGCTGCCTGCAGTGCAAGAAGCCGTTGTGCCGCCAGGGCTGTCCGGTCGGCATCAACATTCCGGGCTTCATCAACTGCGTTGTCCAGCGTGATTTCGGCACGGGTGTGAGAACGATCAAGACGACCAACGCGCTGCCCGCCATCTGCGGACGGGTCTGTCCCCAGGAAGAGCAGTGCGAGAAGATGTGCATCCTGGGCAAGAAGGGTAAGCCGGTTGCTATCGGCCGGATCGAGCGATTCCTGGCCGACTGGGAAGCATCGGAAGGAAAAACCCAAGTTCCGGAAATGGCTGCCAAGACCGGGAAGAAAGTCGCCATTGTCGGCTCCGGTCCTTCCGGCATAACCGTGGCCAACGACCTCATCATCCGCGGCCACGAGGTTACCATCTTCGAGGCGCTGCACGACTGCGGCGGCGTGCTCGCGTACGGGATTCCCGAATTCCGGCTGCCCAAGGAAATCGTCCGGCGCGAGGTCCAGTACGTCCGCAGTCTCGGTGTGAAAATCTTCACCGACTTCATCGTGGGCAAGACGCGCACCGTAGACGATCTGCTTACGGAATTCGATGCCCTCTTCGTCGGCTCGGGTGCGGGGCTGCCGTGGTTCATGGAAATACCCGGCGAGAACCTCAACGGCGTCTATTCGGCAAACGAATACCTGACGCGTGTGAACCTGATGAAGGGATTCCGTTTCCCCGAATACCAGACCCCGGTGAAGCGGCCGTGCCGCGTTGCTGTGGTCGGCGGCGGCAACGTGGCCATGGATTCAGCCCGGACCGCGCTTCGTTTGGGCGCGGCCGAAGTGCACCTCGTCTATCGCCGCGGACGCGACGAGCTGCCCGCCCGATCCGAGGAAGCGGAGAACGCCGAAGAGGAAGGCGTCATTTTCGACCTGCTCACGCTGCCGCTGCGCTTGATCGGCGACGAAAACGGCTGGGTGAAAGAGATTGAATGTCAGAAGATGGAGCTGGGTGAGCCCGATGCCTCGGGCCGGCGCAAGCCGGTTCCGGTCGCAGGGTCCAACTTCCGCGTTCCGTATGACGCGGTGGTCATGGCCATCGGCAACAGCCCCAACCCGCTCATCCCGATGACGACGCCGGGCCTTGAAATCAGCAAGAAGGGCGGCATCGTGACCAATGCGGAAACGGCCCAGTCTTCCCGGCCGAACATCTGGGCCGGCGGCGACATCGTCCGCGGCGCCGCGACGGTAATCAGCGCCATGGGCGACGGCAGAATCGCCGCGGCGTCCATGCACAAGTACCTCATGGGAAACGCTGAAACGGGAAAGGATGAATCGTGAAGGGATGAAACAGAATAGCTTTGGTCGTTCTTCCCTCGTCCTTCCTTCTTCCTCCTTCATCCCTCATCCTTCGTCCTTTGGCTCATGACCCTGCACGAGATCAAGGACCTTCTCCATTGTGAAGTCCTGAACGGAGGGGACGGCCTTGAGCTCGATGTCACCCAGGTCGTCGCGTCGGACGGCATGAGCGAGATTCTCGCCTTTGCCAAGTCGAAGGAGCTGATGATTACCGGCCTGACCAACATTCAATCCATCCGCACGGCCGACATCGCGGGAGTCAGCGCCGTCATCTATTGCCGGGGCAAGCTCCCCGACGAGAAAGTGATCGAATTCGCCAGACAGAGGCGGATCCCGGTGCTCGCGACCACGATGGGCATGTTCGACATCTGCGGCGTGCTTTACAACAGGGGGCTCAAAGGAGTGTCCTAGGCTGATGTCTGCGGAATTGCTGCGCGAGAGTTACAGAATCCAGGGGAGGAATTTCGAGAAGGCCGGCGAGGTTTCCAGTGAGATAAAACTCGTGCTCCGCGACCTGTGCATTGACGCCGCTAACACCCGGCGCACGGTGATCGTCGCGTACGAGGGAGAGATGAACGTCGTCATGTACGCCCAGCGGGGAACGCTGACCCTGATTCTGACCGACGACGATGTCAGCCTGGAAATCGCCGACGAAGGTCCGGGGATCCCCGACATTGAGCAGGCGCTGCAGGAAGGTTATTCCACAGCCTCAGATGAGATGCGCGAGCTGGGGTTCGGATTCGGCATGGGCCTGCCGAACATGAAGAAGAACTCGGACGAATTCCATATCGAATCCGAGGTAGGCAAAGGTACGCGGGTGTTCGCCAAAATAAGGCTGGGCTCCCGTCCATGTAGCTGACACGGAAGCCACGCGCTACGCAAATGACGAAGCTCGAATGAAGGAAATCGGCCAATTCGGACTTCGAGTATTGCCCGCCTTCAATCGTCATTCTGATTTCGAGTTTCGGACTTTGCCACCGCATGCCTGAACTGAGACACGGTTTCCGCATCGACCCGGACAAGTGCGATGGCCGGATGTCGTGCATGCGCGCCTGCCCGACGCACGCCATCCGCGTGAAGAACGGCAAAGCCCGGCTGATTTCCGAGCTATGCATCGACTGCGGTTCCTGCCTCGGCGTCTGCGAGATGAGCGCCATCTCCGCAACGACTATGAAGTTCGCCGAACTGGGTAAGTACAAATTCAAGGTGGCCGTCGCTTCGCCGGCGCTTTTCATGCAATTCGGTTTCCGTGTCACTCCCGCCGATGTCGTCCGAGCCCTGCTGGAACTCGGCTTTGACGCCGTGTGGGAGTATGCCGTCGACATGGCCCTGGTCGACCGGGCCATCACCGACCTCGTCAAGAAATGGCCCGGGCCTTTCCCGTTGATATCGAACTCCTGCCCGGTAGTCGTCCGACTTATCCAGGTCGCGTATCCCTCGATGGTCGAACACGTACTCCCGCTGGAGGTGTCGCGCGAGATCGCGGCCCGCGAGCTGAAGCGCAAGTACTCGGCGGAAAAGGGCCTGAAACCGGAAGAAATCGCCGCCATCTACATCACGCCCTGTCAGGCCAAAGCCATCTCCATTCTCCAGCCGGCCGAAGAAGCGAAGAGCAACCTCGACGGCGCCATGGCCATATCCGAGATTTACAACGACCTTCTCACCAAGATGCGAGAAGCAGTCAAGCCGGGAGATGTCCCGAAAGACCTCGCGACTGCGGGCCACCTGTTGCAGTGGGGAGCTCCGGAAGGGGAAATCCCCGCGCTCTCGCGCGAACACTACGTGCCCCTGATGGGACTCACGCAAATCATGAAGGTGTTCGACGACATTGAAAAGGGGAAGATACGTAACATCGAGTTCCTCGAGTGTCATGCCTGCCAGGGAGGATGTCTCGGCGGCAACCTGACGGTCGAAAACCTGTATGAGGCCCGCAGCCGGGACCTGCATTTGATGGCCAACATGCCCAAGCCGGGTCCCGAGTTCGAGCAGGAAGTGGACCGGCGTTATGCGCTGGAAGATTTCTCCCTGAGGGGCTCGCTCAAACCGCGCCAGACCGAGGGAGAAGCCATCGACCTGCGGGAGCGAGTAATGAGAAGAAAGCGGGCGGAGGAGGTGCTGAGAACTCTGCCGCGCCTGAACTGCGGCCTGTGCGGCGCCCCCAAGTGCAAGAACCACGCCGAGGACGTCGCGGCATCAAGAGCGGACCTCCTCGATTGCGTTTTCCTTTCACCAGATCGTATCAAGGCTGTGGGGAAGCACTACAAGAAATAGCCTGTGCCAACGACGTGTCGCCTCGTCCGGAGTTGACGCGCCCGCACCGGCCACCTAGTATCCCGGCATGAAGAAGACTACCACAGACGTCAAGCCGTACGCCCGGCAGGCGCTCGCCGGCGGCGCCTCTGAAGCGAAAATCATCCCGGTCACCAACGTGGTGACCGCCGAGTGGGTGCGGCTCAAGTGCCAGTTCGGCTGCGACGGGTTTGGCAACGGGCTCTGCTGCCCGCCGCGCACACCCACGCCTGAGCAGATGAAGCGGATGCTCGCGGAATACCGCCACGCGCTCATCTACAGCTACGCCTGCACGCCTGCTGACTACAGGCGCAAGCGACACGGGATGCACCGGCTCGTGGCAGAGCTGGAGCGGGCCGCCTTCCTCGACGGACACTACAAGGCGTTCGGGCTCGCCGATGGCCCCTGCCGGTTCTGTCGGGAGTGCAACCTGACCGGCGACTGCCGCCATCCGGAGCAGGCGCGACCCTCGATGGAGTCGTGCGGCATCGATGTCTACGCGACCGCGCGCAACTCCCGTATCAAACTCGAAGTCGCTACCCGCAGAGACGGACCCTCGAAACACATCAACCTCATCCTCCTGGACTAGCTGACAGGTTCCTGCCTCTTCGCACTGGACCACTTGACCACATGAGCACTCGGGCATTGCTCGCATCGCTTTGCACGCAGGACGCATTCGGGTAAAATCACGCCTCATGTTGAAGGCGATTCTGTTCGACCTCGACGACACCCTGATGCCGGACGAATTGGCGGCCAACGAAGCGATGGTCGCGACCGCCGCGATTGCCAAGCAGTGGCACAACATCCCGCCCGGCGACCTCAAGGATGCCGTGCGCACGGTGGCTCGCCGGCTCTTCCGTGCCAACCCGATTGTGGCGGCCCACGGCAGCGCATTCGACATCTCGTCGTGGGAGGCGCTCTGTTCCAACTTCGACGGCGACGACGACGAGATGCGCCAGTTGCGGGAGTGGGCGCCGACGTATCGGAACGAGGTCTGGAACCAGGCGCTGTGTGAAATCGGCGTGTGCGACCCACTGCTCGCGGACCAGCTCTCGATCATCTACCCGCACGAACGCCGCAGCCGCTACGTGGCCTTTCCCGACGTGAAGCCGTGCCTCGACCGCTTTGTGGCCGCTGGTATCAAGCTCGGCGTCGTCACCAACGGCCCGTGCGACCTCCAGTGCGCCAAGCTGGACGTCTCCGGATTGAGAAACTACTTCGGTGCGGTCGAGATATCCCGCGTGGTGGGAATACTGAAGCCGGACCCGCGCATATTTGCGCTCGCCCTCGACCGGCTCGGAGTTGGCGCTCAGGAATCGGCGTTTGTGGGCGACACCCCGAAGACCGACGTTGTCGGCGCGCACGCAACGGGCATGAAGGCCATCTGGCTCAACCGCGACAACGTGCCTCAGCCGGAAGGCATGGTCCCGGAGCGAACCATCCGCTCGCTCGACGAACTTCAGGATACTCTGGCGGGCATGTGACCGTCCTGTTTAGCGCGCCCTGCTCCGAAAATGGGGACAGTCCCTCGGAGCGCCTGCGTCGGACTCAGCGCGTGACAGTCCCCATTCTCGTCATGGACATCCGCGTTCATCAGGGCTGTTTCACTCCTCAGTCCGCAATTCTGCTTTCTGCTTTCTGGTTTCTGAATTCTGGTTTCTTTGGCTTCTCGGATGCCGGGCTTGCGCCGCACCGCCCCCCCACTAAGATATGGCCGCATTGCCCTCCGACACCCATCCCCGAGAAAGCTCCCAAGCAGAGAAAGTCACTCTCGAGCTTGAGGACGGCTCGAAGTTCCCAGGCGCCGGCTTCGGCTTTCATGGGCCCGCATCGGGCGAAGTTGTGTTCAACACCTCGATGGTCGGGTATGTTGAGAGCCTTACCGACCCTTCCTATCGCGGTCAGATACTGGTCCTGACCTATCCCCTCATCGGCAACTACGGGGTGCCTGCCGCCGACAAGGACTGCTTCGAATCATCGCGCATCCAGGCCTCCGGCCTCATCGTTTCCAGCGCTCACTCGGACCAGAGCCACGCCACTGCCGGACGCTCTTTGCACCAATGGCTGGTCGAAGAGAACGTGCCCGGGGTCGAAGGCATCGATACCCGCAAGCTGACGATTCTGCTCCGCGAGCGCGGTACCATGCTTGGCCGAGTCCTTCCTTCTGACTACTCCGGTGAACCGGTGGCGCTGTACGACCCCAACAGCACCAACATCGTGCCCGAGGTCTGCGTGCACCAGCCCGAGCGTTTTGGCTCAGGCCGGAAGCGAGTCATTCTCGTCGACTGTGGCGTCAAGCTCTCCATCCGCCGTGAGCTGCTCAAGCGCGGCGTAGAGGTTCTGCAGGTGCCGGCCGACTATGACTACACGGGTGAGCGGTTCGACGGCATCCTCGTTTCCAACGGCCCGGGCAATCCTGAGCGTTGCAGCGCGACCGTGGCAGTGCTTCACCGGGCGCTGGCCCTGAACCGGCCGATCTTCGGCATCTGCCTCGGATGCCAGCTCATCGCGCTCGCTGCCGGGGCGCGTACCTACAAACTCCGCTACGGCCACCGCGGACAGAACCAGCCGTGCCGGGAGAAGGGAACGGACCACTGCCGGCTGACCAGCCAGAATCACGGTTACGCCGTTGACGCCGCTACCCTGCCGCGCGACTGGCAGGTCTGGTTCGAGAACGCGAACGACGGCTCGGTCGAGGGAATCCGGCACACGCGCCGCCCCGTCTCCGCGGTCCAGTTCCACCCCGAGGGCAAGCCCGGCCCGCTCGATAGCGTTGACCTGTTCGACCGCTTCGTGGAAACGCTTTGATGAGAAACCGGACAGTCCCGAGTTTAGAGTGCAGAGCCCAGAGTCCAGAATGCCCGGGAATTCTGAATTCTCGTTTCTGGATTCTGAATTCTGAATTATCCGGCCCCTCCTCGTGAACAAGCCTTCCAGCGTCATCGTCCTCGGCTCGGGCGCGTTGCGCATCGGGCAGGCCGGCGAGTTCGACTACTCCGGCAGTCAGGCCATCAAGGCCCTGAAAGAAGAAGGAATTCGGACGATTCTGGTGAACCCGAACGTCGCCACGATTCAGACCACTCCCGGGCTCGCCGACGAAATCTACCTGCTTCCGGTCGAACCGGACTTCGTTGAGAAAGTCATCGCCGCCGAGAAGCCGGACGGAATCCTCCTGAACGTCGGCGGCCAATCGGCGCTCAACACCGGCGTGGAGCTCTGGAAGTCCGGCGCGCTCACGCGCTCGGGCGTAGCCGTGCTCGGCACTCCGGTCGGGACCATCATCGAATCCGAGGACCGGGCGCTGTTCGCCGCGAAGATGCGTTCGATCGGCGTCTCGGTTCCCGGCAGCGACACCGCCGATTCGGTCGAGCGCGCGCTGGCAATCGCAGAGAAGCTCGGCTATCCGGTGATGGTGCGGGCCGGGTTCAGCCTGGGCGGACTATCCTCCGGCCGTGCCGGCACACCGGAAGAGCTGCGGCACCGGGTGGCCGAAGCGCTCTCTCATGCGCCGCACGTTTTGGTTGAGGAGTACCTCGCCGGCTGGAAAGAGGTCGAGTACGAGGTCGTGCGCGACCGGTTCGGCAACTCGGTCACGGTCTGCAACATGGAGAACATGGACCCGATGGGCATCCACACCGGCGAGAGCATCGTGGTCGCGCCCTCCCAAACCCTGACCAATGATGAGTACCACTATCTGCGCACCGTCTCACTCAAGATCGTTGCCGCGCTGGGGGTCGTCGGTGAGTGCAACGTCCAGTTCGCCCTTCACCCGTCCAACGGCGAATACCGGGTGATAGAAATCAACGCCCGACTCTCGCGTTCGAGCGCGCTCGCCTCCAAGGCAACCGGCTACCCGCTCGCGTGGGTCGCGACCAAGCTCGCGCTGGGGTACGCGCTTGCCGACCTCAAGAATTCTGTGACCGGAGTGACGGGTTGCTTCTTCGAGCCCGCGCTCGACTACGTCACGGTCAAGATTCCCCGCTGGGACCTCCGCAAGTTCCGGGCCGCTTCGCGCCGCATCGGCACCGAGATGAAGAGCGTGGGCGAGACAATGGCCATCGCCGCGACCTTTGAGGAGGCGCTGCAGAAGGGCGTGCGCTCGCTCGGCCTCGGCTACGACGGCGTGACCGACCCGAAGGCTCGCACCGACGACCCGCTCGACGAAATCGCGAACCCGACCGACCGCCGGCTGTTCGCCATCGTCCATGCGCTCGCGAACGGGACCTCGGCCGAGAAGATATGCGAATCGAGCCGCATCGACCCGTGGTTCATCGCCCGGCTGGAGGCAATCGTGCGTGCGGAACAGGAGCTTTCCGGCCGGAAGCTCGGCGACCTGAATGCTGAAGACCTGTTGCGCCTGAAACGCCTCGGCTTCTCGGACAAGACCATCGGCCGTGGAACCGGAGAGAACGAGCTTGCGGTGCGTGAACGGCGCATCGCGCTCAGCGTCCTGCCGCGGCCTCGCCGCATCGACACGCTCGCCGGCGAATTCCCGGCCGCAACCAACTATCTTTACACTACCTACGGCGGCGATAGCCCGGAAATCAAGCCCGAAGACCGGGGCCGACCCGTCATGGTACTCGGCAGCGGGCCTTACTGCATCGGCTCGTCGGTCGAGTTCGACTGGTGTTCGGTCGGCATGTGCACGACCGCATCGAAGCTCGGCCATCGCACCGTGATGGTCAACTGCAACCCGGAAACCGTGTCCACCGACTACGACTCGAACGACCGGCTCTACTTCGAGGAACTGACGCTTGAGCGCGTGCTGGACATCGTCGATTTCGAGCGACCGATGGGAATCGTGGTCTCGGTCGGCGGGCAGATACCCAACACGCTCGCACTCAGCCTGCACCGCCGCGGCGTTCGTATCCTCGGCACCGACCCGGACTCGATTGACCGGGCCGAGAATCGCCACCGCTTCGCGACCCTGCTCGACGAACTCGGTATTGCCCAGCCGCCCTGGCAGGAACTCAAGAGCATCGAAGAGGCGCGCGCCTTTGCCGCCAAGACCGGTTATCCGGTGCTGGTCCGGCCCTCGTACGTCCTTTCCGGCTCGGCCATGAACATCGCCAAGACCGAACGCTCGCTCGACCAGTACCTGAGTCAGGCCGCCCAGGTCTCACCTGAGAACCCGGTGGTCATCTCGAAATTCCTGGAGGGTGCGAAGGAAATTGAGATCGACGGCGTGGCTCAGGACGGCGAGATGGTCATCTATTGTATCTCCGAACACGTCGAGCTGTCCGGAGTCCACTCGGGCGACGCCACCGTCGTGATTCCGCCCCAGACCACCTATCTTGAGACCGTGCGCCGCGCCAAGAGCATCACCAAGGCCATTGCGCGGGCGCTCGGCATCAACGGCCCGTTCAACGTCCAGTTCCTCGCCAGGCAGAACGAGATCTCGGTCATCGAGTGCAACCTGCGCGCGTCCCGCTCGTTCCCGTTTGTCTCCAAGTCAACCGGCTACGACTTCATCGAGATCGCGGCCCGGGCGATGCTCGGCGAGAACGTACGCGGCCGGTACCACACGCTCGACCTCGACTACGTTGCCGTCAAGGTACCGCAGTTCTCCTTCTCCCGGCTGAAGGGAGCGGACCCGGTGCTCTACGTCGAGATGACCTCGACCGGCGAGTCGGCCTGCCTTGGCGACTCGCTCGAAGAGGCCTGGCTCAAGGCGGCAATCGCCAACGGCCTCCGCCTGCCCAAGAAGTCCCTGCTCGTTTCCATCGGTGGCGACGATGCCAAACACAAGCTGCTCGAACCGCTGCGACAACTAGCACGGGCCGGGTTCGACATCCACGCCACATCCGGCACCAACCAGTTCCTCGAAGCCCAAGGGGTCAGGTCACAGCTTGTGCGCAAGGTATCGGACCAGAGGCCCGGAACCCAGGATGTGGTGGAACTGATCGCCGACCGGAAGGTCGAGTGTGTAATCAACATCCCCAAGCGCACAGCCGACGAAACCGTACTGACCGACGGCTACCGCATCCGGCGGGCCGCTGCCGACTTCGGGATTCCCCTCATCAACGACGCCGAACTGGCGCGGCTGTTCGTCCGCGCCCTGCTGCGCCACCCGCGCCAGGGCCTCGACGCCAAACCGCTCTCGGCCTACGCCATGCGGTCGCGCCCGTCTGCCAGCGCCGCGCCCCGCGCCTGAGCCGGGCGACCGTTCCCGGACTCCGCCCGCAGCCGCGAAAGACACAACGACACCGCCCGCTTCACAGCTTGACCATCACGGCAACATTTCTATAATTTTAGAAATATGGATGTAACCAGCAGGCAGTTGACGACGGCGCTGCTCGCGGCGCTGGGCAGCGAGTACCGAATGCGGATGGTAGAGCTGCTCGCCACTGGCGAACGCTGTGTGTGCGAGATAGCGCCCCACTTCCCTACCTCGTTCTCCGTTGTGTCGCACCACCTGTCGGTGCTGGAGCAGGCCGGCGTCATCACGTCCCGGCGCGACGGTCGCTGGATGCGCTACCGGCTCGTGGACGACTCCGTGCTGGAGCTGCTCGGGCTGGCGCGGCAGCTTGCCCGGCAGTGCAAGTCCGGCCGCCGGACGGCCCGCCGGCCCAAGGCCTCAGAACGCGACGTAAGCTCGGGCCGAATCCCAAGGAGAACCAATGCCAAAGAGTGAAGAGGAAATCAGGAAGTCGGTTAGAGAAGGCTACGCCAAGGTTGCACGGACCAGCGGTTCGTGCTGCGGCTCGACCAAGGGCTGCTGCGGGACATCGGCGCCGGAAGCGGTCAGCCGCGCGGTCGGCTATTCCGACGCCGAACTCGCCGCCCTGCCCGAGGGCGCGAATCTCGGACTCGGCTGCGGCAACCCGGTCGCGCTGGCGTCACTTCGGCCCGGCGAGACCGTGCTCGACCTCGGGTCGGGCGCGGGCATCGACTGCTTTCTTGCCGCCAGGAAGGTCGGTCCGACCGGCCAAGTTATCGGCGTGGACATGACCCCGGAGATGCTTGAGAAAGCGCGGCAGAACGCCGCCAAGGTCCAGGCCGCTAACGTCGAGTTCCGCCTCGGCGAAATCGAGCACCTGCCGGTCTCGGATAACTCGGTGGACGCAGTCGTCTCCAATTGCGTCATCAACCTCTCCCCGGACAAGCCCCAGGTCTTCCGCGATACGTACCGGGTTCTGAGGCCCGGCGGCCGCCTGATGGTTTCCGACCTTGCCCTGACCGCGGAACTGCCCTCCCCGGTTCGTGACTCGGTCGCGGCCTATGTCGGCTGCGTGGCCGGCGCTCTGCTCAAGACCGACTATCTCGCCGCGATTACGGGGGCCGGGTTCACCGACGTTCGCGTCGTCTCCGAGGAACATTATCCGGTTGACCTGCTGACCGACGACCCGCAAGCCGGACAGTTGATGGTCGATTCAGGTCTCTCCCGCGAGGAACTGCTCGCCGCCGCCCAATCGGTTGTCAGCATCAAGGTCTTCGCCCGCAAGCCTGCCTGAGCAATTGTAGAGCAACTGCACCCGGCCTCCGGCCACCTGCCCGTCGCCGAGTGTGGTTCGCCCGGCAAGAAGGCGCACGTGCAACCCGACAGCGAGTCGCCGGTGGCCGCGATGCTCAAAGCCCACCAGCTTGAAGGCCGGGTGGTGCTGGTCGAGTACGGCACGATTGGCTGCAAGTTGAGCGGCGTCGGTCTCGACTCGATGGCTGAGTGGCAGCACCGCAACGCCGTCCCGGGCCTTGCCTTCCTGCGGCTCGAGCCCACGCCGGACCAGCAGACCTTTGACGGCCACTACACGGCGAAGTCGCTCGGGTTCCCGGTCGTCCGTGACCCGGCGATGGCTGTCGCCAACGCCCTCGGCACTACCGTGTGTCCACGCTTTGTGTTGCTCGACAAGTTCGGACACGTGCGCTATCACGGCAGCCAGCCCTCGGAGAAGGACCTTGCCGATTGGACCGGCAGGCTCAACCCCGAGCAGGCGGACGCGGGCCCGGACGCGCCGCAGTTCGGCACGGTCGAGCTCGACGTCCCCGCGCTGCTGGCCGCGACCAGGCTGCCGGCTCTTGACGGGAAGGTGCTGTCGCTCCGCGACTACCGCGGCAAGAACGGGCTGCTGCTCCTGTTCGTGGACGCCCACTGCCCGCACTCGGCGGCTCTCGCCAAAGAGATTCCCGCCGTCGCCGAGGCGCTGAACAAGCACGGCGTACCAATCGTGGTCGTGAACATCGGCGACCCGGAAGCCAAAGTTAGAAGCTCCTACCTCGCCGGAATCACCGGGGCGGCGATTGTCTTCGACCCCGGCAAGACCGCGCAGGACCGCTGGGACATCCAGTATGTACCGACCGCAGTGCTTGTGGACGCGGACGGCAACCTGACATACAACGGCTCACCGGTCTGGGACCGCGTAACCGAGAAAGTCGTGGCGGCGCTCAACCTCCCCGCAGACTCGTTGCAAGCCGGGGTCAAAGGCACGAGCGCCGGCTGAGGCAGGAACTAGGCCGCCGCCCGTGTGGCGGCAATTGCCTGGACCCCGGCGCTCCGGCTCCGAATCAGGCGACGACGAATAGGCCAAGACGGGCAGACCGAATCCGGAACCGTACCAAACCTGCCAAGCGACGACCTTCAATGTCGCCGCGGCCGACCATTCGGGTGTTTCACGCGCCCGCAAACGCGCCTCTGAAAGCTCACTTGAAAGCTCGCCGGAAAGCTCGTTTCAGAGTTCGCTGGAAAGTACCTCAGAATGCTTGCTCAAGAGCTCACTTCATAGCATCTTCCATTGCTCAACTCAAAGCTCGTCACATCGCTTCGCGCATCGCTCGCCTCAAAGCTCAGCGCATTGCTTCTCACATCGCTTGCTGCAAAGCTCAGTCGAAAGCTCGCGTCAAAGCTCTTCCGAAAGCTCGACTCAAAGCTCGGGTCATTGCAGGCTCCAATTCATCTCGCACTGCATCGGCAAGGGCTGCGGGGTAGGCGGCCTCCCGGCCATGGGGTGGACGGCAGAATTGTGGCCGAGAGCGGCCCGACCACTACATATGGACAGGGCTAGGTTGCAGTGGAAGCCTGCGCTCGCCCTACTCGGCCGACCGGCGAATTATACAACTTTGTATACTGAACAGCCGGGCCGAGAAACAGCTCAAGTGACCAGATCGTAGACAGTTAACCAGCAAGCGACCGAACGTACCCCTGCGCGGGGCAGAGACTCTGCCCAACTCTTTGGCAGGCTCTCTGGCAAGCTCTCTACCAGACTCTCTCCCGAGCTCCTTGCCAGACTCTCCGGCAAGGACTCTCCCAAGCTCATTGCCCTGTTCTCTGCCCAAGTCTCTGCCCTGCTCTCCGGCAGAGTCCCTCCCAAGCTCATTGGCAGGTTCTCTCCCTCGCTCTTCGCCGGATTCTCTGGCAGACTCCCTCCCAAGCTCATCGGCAGATTCTCTGCCGGACTCATCGGCAGGTTCTCTGGCAGAGTCTCTCCCAAGCTCACGGGCAGACTCTCTGCCCAAGCCTCTGCCCGACTCTTTCATCCATTCCCTGCCATACTTCGGGGTCCACTTGTCTTCTTTTCGATTCGCGGTATCCGGTCCGCGTCTTTGCTTCCGCACTCTAGTGTAGTGCGTCACACGCTTCTTTGCATTTGGCTATCTTGCGCATGATGCTTTCGACGGTGGCGATCCAGACGAATATGTGCGGGTTCTGGTTGCTGGTGGCGATGTAGTCCGCGATCGCCTTCTTCAGAACAGGCACATTGTCGAAGCTGCCTCGCCGCAGCCGCTTCACCGTCAACTCCCGGAACCAACGCTCGACCAGGTTGAGCCATGACGAAGACGTCGGCGTGAAGTGCAGGTGGAAACGCGGATGCCGCCCCAACCAGCTTCTGACCCGC
>DATJQV010000042.1 GCA_035505375.1 bacterium
GTTCTGCCGGAGCCGCCTGCTTCTCAAGAACGGGCGGGAGGCGAATCTCAAAGCTGGAGCGCTTCGTCTACCGGCCAGACGAGCTGGAAGGCATGTGGCGGGAGAAGAACCCGGGAATAACTTACGGCACGTCATCTATCCTGACGGCCGCCATCGCAAGACATAGACTCGACGAAGACACGTATCCGCTATTCATGGCGCTGTCTCGCGGGCTGGGTGCTGCTCACACAAACCACAGGATTGGCGGCGGAGATCAGGCGGAGTTCAAGCCGGACGCCGGGGAAGCCGACATAGCCAAGGACCTTTGTGGAAAGGGCAAGACTGACCCGATCAACGAGTATTCCTCTTCGTTTGACCCGTCGATTCTGACCTACCCCCCTAGACGCCAGCGCGGCAAGTCCGACCTCCTGCTTGACCTCACCGGGGTCGGGTTTGAGTATGTCGCGGCCAAGGCGGTCGAGGTCGTGATGTGGGGCACGGAGAATGCACTACGCCACGCGCCACAGGTCCGTTATGGGAAGTTCTACACCGTAGACCGCGATGAGATTGAACGCATCAATGGCGTGCGCAACCTGATGTTGTCCTACAAGAGGAATCCCAAAGACACAAACCCGCTGGCCATCGCTGTGTTCGGCCTGCCGGGTTCAGGCAAGTCGTTCGCGATAAAACAGTTGGCCCGAGGCATATTCGCCAATGACAGAAAGGCACTCAGCGGCGAGAGAAAGGTGTTCTTCGAGTACAATCTGTCACAGATGGCTGACGTAGGGGAACTGCACCGGGCCTTCCATCAGGTTCGTGATGCGTCAGTGCAAGGGCAGATTCCAATCGTCATCTGGGACGAGTTCGACTGCCGTGGTCTCGAATGGCTACAGTACTTCCTCGAACCGGTGCAGGATGCGCAGTTTCGTGCCGCCGGCGACGTCCACCCGTTCGGCAAAGCAGTGTTCGTTTTCGCAGGCGGTACATCTCGCTGCTTCGAGGACTTCGATCTCTCGAAGGGCGGGGAATCCGCCGCCAAGGTCAGGCACTTCAAAGACCAAAAAGGCCCGGACTTCGTCAGCCGCCTCCGCGGGTTTGTCAACATCAAGGGACCCGACAAGATCGTGCCTGACCGCAAACGGAAGCGACTGGGAAACAAGTCGAAAGCGGCCACCGACTCTGCGTATATCCTAAGGCGCGCCATCGTCCTGAGGGACAAGCTTGCCAAGTATCACCCCCAGCTGATCGATACGAAGGGCCGTGCGCTCGTCAGTCCGGGCATAATAAGCGCATTCCTGCGGGTCAAGAACTTCGAGCACGGAAACAGGTCGATAGACGCTCTGGTCAGTATGAGCTCTGTAGACCAGGAACGGCACTTCGGTCCGGCCCAATTGCCGTCCGAGGACCTGCTGAACCTACACGTCAAAGATGGGTTCCTCAAACAAGTGAGAAGATGTGAGTTCAGCGCTGACTCAATCGAAGCCCTTGCCCAAGCATGGCACGAGGCGTGGTGCAAGTGCAAGAGAGACATGGGCTACACGCCCGGGCCTGACGACGACGAGAAGAAAACCAACCACCTGCTCAAACCGTATGCGGACCTGACCGAGGATGAGAAGGAGGCCAACCGAACCACGGCGCGCGTCCTGCCTGCAAAACTGTTGGATGTTGGGCTGGAGCTGACCAGAAAGTCCGCGAAGAAACACCTCCGCCTGTTCACGCCCAGGGAACTCAAGAAGCTGGCACGGCTCGAGCATGATCGGTGGCTGAGGGAGAAACTGGTGAGCGGTTTCACATGGGCCAAAGACACCGAGAGAGAGCTACGGCTTCATCGTGACGTAACGCGGTTCAGCAAGGTGCCCAAGCAAGACCAGAAGCTCGATTACGAGACAACCAAGACCCTACCACAGAAGCTGTGGGACTTAGGCTACGTGTTGGCAAGGAAAAGGAAACGTACCACGAAGGCCGCCCGCACAACACCCAAGAAACGTATCAGAGCGCCAAGGGGCAAGCCTGCCCGCGCCGCCAACAGATAGCCGATGGCATCATTGCGCAAGGTCGGTGATCCTGCAACTGCAGCCGAGAGCACTCGCGGCACCAAGACCGTCGTCGTAGCGGGCGACCTAGTCTGGAACCACTACATTGTTCAACACGAATCCGCGCTCAGACCTCATCGGGAGACTCCCGCATCCACGGTTGTCCGACAACACTGTGGTGGTGCTTGGCATACAGCCGAGTTGGTATCGTTAGCCTGTAGCGATCTCAGAGAGGGAATCAGCATGCGGACTGCGCCGCACGACGGCAACTTTCGGCCCGCAGCAGACGCCTTGGTCAATGACGCGTACGAAGTGTGCGCGCAGTTCGCCAACGAGTCAGGCAACGCCAGAACAAGGTCCTGGCGGATCCGAGACTTCCTTGGTTGTTCGCTACCTGAGACGGCAGTTCGGCCACTGGCTGTAGACCAGGACACTCCGAACCCGGACGTGCTGGTCATTGATGACACAAACCTTGGTTTCAATGCGAAGGAAGACCTCTGGCCGCTTGCGCTGACAGACAAAGGCAACCCGAAGAGCATCGTGTACAAGACGTCGGCATTCCCGCATAGCCTGCTATGGAAGTTGCTACTCGGGCGGTTCGCCGACCGGATGACCGTCGTCCTGGCTGTGGAGACGCTACGGTCACAATCCGCCAGGATAGAGTGTGCCAAGTCCTGGGACCAGACCATCGAAGACGTGGTCTGCGAGTTCGATCACGGTGCCTGCACCGCAGAGCTTGGTCGTTGCCAACGGGTAATCGTCCACTTCGGTCCGGCTGGTGCCGCCTGCCTGAGCCGAGTTCCGCTCCACGGAGTACCCATTCAGCCACCAGACAGCACCAACGACGAGACAGGTCTCCGAACTGGCAACGTGAAGCTGGAGCGACTCATCTATCGACCCGACGAACTCGAGGGCGCATGGTATGGCCAACACCCGGGTCTGACATACGGTGTTACGCCTCTTGTAGCGGCCGCCATCGCGCGCCACGAACTCGCACGAGCGACCTACCCGCTGTTCATTGCGGTCTCGCGCGCGCTTGGCGCGGCCCGCAAGGACCACGAGATTGGCGGCGGCTCAGGACCCAGTTTCGAAGTAAGTGCCTCGATACCGGCTGTCGAGGAAGCCTATCATCCTCGGGCCTCGGTCGAGCGCCGGTTCATTCACACCGACCCTGCAGACGAATACTTCTCCTCCATCCCGCATGAACTGCTGTCCTGTCCACCTCTCAGAGACCAGCCAGCAAGCGAGTCAGATTTACTGCGCGACCTGACCGGCGCGACCGACGAGTACGTTGCGGCCAAGGCCATCGAGGTGGTGATGTGGGGTCCTGAGAGGGCACTCGACGCCGCGCCCAAAGCTAGGTACGGTGACTACCTGACCGTCGACCGCGATGAAATAGAGCGCATCAACGCTATCCGCAGCCTGGTCCTAGCATACCGCGACAAGAAAGAGGACAAGAAACCACTGTCCATCGCGGTCTTCGGCCCGCCCGGCTCGGGCAAGTCATTCGCTGTCAGGGAGCTTGCCCGTGAGCTACTCGGTTACAAGCAGCGGGTGCTGGAGTTCAACCTCTCACAGCTCAATACCATCGTCGACCTCCACCATGCGCTGCACGAGGTCAGCGATGCAACCGTAAGAAGCGAGATGCCGCTCGTCTTCTGGGATGAGTTCGATGCCACGCTCAACGACGAGAAGTTATTCTGGCTTCGACATTTCCTTGAGCCGATGCAGGACGGCAGCTTCCGCTTGGATGGCGTCTCACACCCGTTAGGCAAAGCCATCTTCGTCTTCGCCGGTGGCACGTGTCACAACTACTAGGAGTTCACCGTCGGCAGCAGAGCGGCGCAACACGATACCAAAGAAGAGGCGAACTTCGTGGTGCGCAAGGGGCCCGACTTCGTCAGTCGCCTGCGTGGGTACGTCAATATCAAAGGCCCAAACCGAGACGAGGCCGACCCGGACGGCGACGCGGAGTTCCTCATCCGACGAGCACTGCTTCTCAGGGCACAGCTACAGCGACACCACAAGCACCTTCTGAAGAAGCAGCCGGCCCAGATAAGCCCCGGCGTCATCAGCGCTTTCCTGCGAGTCGCGAAATACCGCCACGGCGCGCGGTCGCTCGAAGCCATCGTCAGCATGAGCCCGGTGGGCACTGACCGCTTCTACGGTCCAGCCCACATGCCGCCGACGCACATCCTTGATATGCACATCGAAGGCAATTTCATGGGATTGGTAGGCAAGGGTGAATCGAGCAGTGACCTGTTGGACAAACTAGCCCGCGTGCTTCACGCGGCATACACCGAGTCCACCGGTGCCAGGCCTGGCGATTACGACACGCTCAGCAGCGAGGAGATGGACAACAACCTTGGCGCCGCCAGGCTCACCCGTGCCAAGCTCCTTGACGTCGGCATCCGTATAGAGCCACGACTTGCCAGCGGGCCCGCGCAGAAGTTCTCTTTCACGGAATCAGAACTAGACCGGCTTGCTAGAGTCGAGCACGACCGGTGGCTACGTGAGAAACTGCTCAGAGGATTCGCCTATGCCCCAGAGAGCGACAAGAGGCTGAAGCTGAACCTTTGTGCGGTTCCATTTGACAGAGTTCCCGCCGAGATGCGGCGAATCGACTACGATATGACCAGGGCGCTACCAGTTGGGCTGTGGGAGCTAGGCTACACGCTCGTGCGGGTGAAAAGCCTCCGACCTCGCTCCCCGGCCCTCTCCGAGGCGCCCGTCGAGCAGCCATTGGAAACAAACAGAACCCGAACAGTCAAAGCAGCGGCACGCAGCGCTTTCATTAGCTACCGTAGAGACACGAGCATTGAAGCGGCCCGCCTCATCCGTGAGAGGCTGCGTGGGCTCGGGTATCGAGTCTTCCTTGACGTCGACGACCTAGGATCCCACTACTTCGACGAGAGGCTGCTGGCCGCCATAGAGAGGGCCCCCAACTTCATCGTGGTTCTCGTGCCGGGAAGCCTGAACCGCTGCAGCGACGCTGAAGATTGGCTGAGGCGAGAAATCGTGCATGCCATCAAGACTGGACGTAACATCGTTCCGGTGCTGAAAGACGGGTTTCGCTTCCCAAGAGCCGACGGACTCCCGGCCGACATGCGAGACCTACTGAGGCATAACGGAGTCGTTTACGACCCCGTGTACTTTGATGCTGTACTGAACAAGCTGATTGACTTCCTGTGCACCGAGGAAGAACTGAAGCAAAGACAATCCAAGGTTCAATGACCCAGTGCCTGAGTCTCGGCGCCCACGAAACTCCGCTGGTCGCCATCGCTGCCCTAGGCGTGAGCGCGACCGGGTTGGACCCGGGCAGGTCCTGCAAGGCAGCACTCGCCGTGGTCCGCGCCGCCCTCAACAAATCCCCAGGCAGAGGCAGGTTCAGATCGGCAATGACGAGCATCCACTGAAACTGGTTCCCCCACTGCGTGGTCAGGAACGCGCGATGATGGACTCGCCCTCCCTGCCCGTCGACGCGGGTCGAGCCGTCCAGCGTGACAAGACACCGAGCAACTCACAACCCGACCACGCACACGTCGGGCTCTCAGCCAGTCGCTCGATGCGCCCAGCGGGAGCGGGACGCGCTATTTTGCCGGAACGTCGAGTGGAATCGCTGCGAGGCAAGGAAAGTGGTCGGAGTCCTCGATTCTATGCTCAACAAGGCCACGCTCAACGGCCTGCTGTGCGATGACGGGGTTGAACGAAATGAACTTCGGCCCGGCGAAGATATAGTCAAGCGTTGTCGTGGCCACAGACCCGACGCCGCGCGACTTTGTACCGCCGTGCTTGTCCGGTATGGCATCCAGGAAGTTCATCCTTCCAATCCACTCATACTCCTCTGATGACTCGGTGAAATTGAAGTCGCCCACCAGTATCCACACTGGATTACACCTGTTGAGAGTCTCGTGACGTTCGGGCCGGCGTTTCTTCCCACGGTCCGTGAATCCCTCGCGCGCCCATGTGTTGTACCTCGAAACGATGCCGTCGAAGACAACTCTGAGTTGCGCCAGTCGGATCTGGGACGCTCTTACGTCGATTTCGGGTATGCCCTCCCGTTCCATAGTTAGTGTCGTGAGGTGAAGATTGACGACAAACACGTCCAGCGGCTTGCCCCCGCAGCCGGTTGAGTCAAGGATGAAGTGCGCGACTAGCGCCGCCCGCGGTTCGGTGTCACGTGTCCCGAAGTACAGCCCAGACTGCAAATCGACCTGCTCGATGTAATGGCGTGGGCGTTCTGGGCCGTCTGCCCTCCTTGGCCACCGCCCGGGTCTTGATAGATCCCACACTGGGCAATGAGGCGTGTCGTTCCTGACTAGGAAGGCGTTGCCCTGTGCGAAATACGTCCCCTTGCGCCAGCCGCCGAGTTTCTGGACCTTGTTCCATTTTCCCTTTGATGACAGTCGGTCGCTGTCTATCAGGGGAAAAGGGTAGTAGTTGTATCTAGGAAACAACTTCGTGTCTATGAGATCCACCAGCTCCATGCCAGGTTCTCTGTACTGCACTATCTCCTGTAGTGCGATCACGTGCGGAAGGCCATGGTGGCCTCGTTCCTCGCTATGTATTAGACTCTGGAGATCCTGATTCAGATGGCGACGCACGTCGTCACGATCGTCGGCCTTCTCCAGATACCGTGCTCCACCGATGTTCCAGTCGATAATCGAGAACCTGTTCATCAAGCCTCCGTCTGAAGCGGCAGATTCACTAGCTCGTGCCCCTTCCGTCTTATCTTGAACCTGATGCTGTGGAAATGGCCATTCGTGACTAGGTCTTTCTGAGCGTCGTCCAAACATTTTGTCTCCTTTCCGAAGACAAGCACGCCTCCACCTCCACCAGCCCCCAGGGGGAACCCCGTACAGCCGTGATGCTCGGCGCACCCCACGATCTGGGTCGAGCCCTCCATGTAGGCGGGACAGATCCGGGTGCGCACGCTCCGATAGCGAGTAATGGCATCGTGCACCTGATCCCAATCCCGCCTTCTGATGCCTTCCCTGTATTGATAGGCTATCTCAAGTTTCGTTCGGTGATGCGCATACCCGTCTGATGTGGCAAGTGCCTTCCGCCATTCGCTGTTCACCGACGAACTGGCTCTCTCTTTCCCGGAGTGGAATACGACCATCCTCTGCTCGAGATCCTCGTAGAACTCCGGAGGCAGCAGTTCAAACCGGAGCGACTCGCCGTAGCCGCCCTCCCGCCACCCCGGAATCCCCCAAGGGAACCAGACGTAGTCCCGTACGCCACCAAAGACCACGTTGGATTGCTCTTGGGTCCCTGTGATGCTCACGCCCAGATCCTGCTCGAGCAATGACGCCATCGCCACGAGCTGCGCATCGGAGAATGGTCGCCCTGCGAGCTCGTTCGCCAGGATGCAAACACCGGTAGCGGCCGTGGCGGAACCGCCAAGCCCGGCGGAGTGGGTGCCAGCGTGCAAATTGTGCAGGTCGAACATCACGCCAGACAATCCGAACAGGTCCACGATCTTGAGCAACCAGTTGCCCTTGGTAGGAGGAATCGCGCCGGGCTCTCCGTCGGTTTCTTCTGCCAAGTACTCAGCCGAACGGACACCAATTCTGCCTGGCCCCTCAGGATGCGGCTTTGCGTCGACGCGGGTACCGGTGCTTATTGTGATACCGACGGTCCTCGGCAGGTTCTTGCTCCAAGTGGCCGCTGGATCCTCCCTCAGATTACGCGGTATGAAAGGAAGCCTCCAGAAGGCCTCTTGGAACTCACGCAGATCCAAACTCGAGCCGGGGCCGTCGATCCGGTTGTACGCGACCACGCCCGGAAGCGCATTGCGTCTTGATGCCTCGGACAGCCGTTCAAATAGCGACATGATTCCTCCAGTGGGATGCAGAGCGGCCGCCGGAGTTGTCCACCGAGTGGCCGTACCCGGTCTGGAGTCCGACTGCCACCTGCCCCGGTCCAAATGTATGTCAAATGCAGTCCGGAGTCAAGTCCGCGGCCCTCGGTGGGCAACCCACACCGAAGTGACGGGAGCAAGTTCCTGGTTGACTAGCCTTGGACATTGGATAGCCTTACAGCATAGCCACTGTGCAGAATCCATGACTACCATCGACGTCTTTGTCAGTCATGCTAGCGAAGATTCCAGTACTGCCATACAGCTAGCTTCGCACCTTGAGAGCAGCGGCTATCGCACATGGTACTATGAGCGGGACGCGGTCGCCGGAGTATCCCCACTGCTGCAGATCAGATGGGCAATCATCAACTGTCACGTGGTCGTGGTAGTCGTTTCGCCGAGCACGGTTCGCTCCCACTACGTTGTAAGAGAAGTCGTCCGGGCTATGGAGTTGGGCAAGGATTTCATCCCGTTCCTTGTTGGTTTGACTCGTAACGATTTGGATCAGCGGCAGGAACTGGTATATGAGGCCTTGGTACTGGCAACAGCAATCGAAGTTGAGCCCTCGAACGCCGCATCTGCCTTCCCGAAGGTGCTTGGCGGCCTAGCGCTGCTCAACATCCTGCCGGCTACTGGCGGCAGCACACGTCCAGTTGGCCAACCACACGCAATCACGCCGATCGGTCCTCCCTCGAACCAAGCACCCGTAGAAACTGGTCCGAAACACACCAAGGCCCAACCTCCACGGCATACCAGCGTCAAAGGGGACGGGTCTTCGAGGGCGGCCACGAGGAACCGACACGAGAGCATCTCGGACCTCCGTGCACGCGAAAGGTCATGCCGAGAGAACGGCAACATCCATGAACTGAAGCACGTGCTCATCGATCTGGCGCGAGCGCTCCGAGAGAGAGGCGATGCAGAGCGCGCATTGCCTCACCTAGAAGAAGCCGAGCGTCACTCTCGAGACACGGAGGATGGGGCCAGTCTGTCGGCATCTCTGAGTGAGCAGGCCTCAGCCTATGTCGACCTCGACGTCGTACCCGCAGCGATGTCGAAACTGAAGGAGCACCAAAGGGTATGCTTGGAACTTGGAATCGACAGTGCGCTGCAGTGGAACCTCGGCATGCAGGGTCTCCTCTTCCATGACCACGGTGATTTGTACCGAGCCTGGGAGTACTACGCTCGGCAGGAACGAATCTGCCGCGTCATGGGCGACCACCGCGGATTGACAGTGTCCCTAGTGAGCCGGGCGGTCTTGCTTGCTGAGTCTGCCAATCGACTTGAGGACGCGGTCCGTCTTGCTCAAGAGGCCAGAACCGAGGTCGCTCAGCACAGACTCAGCGACGTTGCGGATTGGGTTGAGGAGGTTCTAGCATCAGTCGCTACCGTCCAAACAAGCGAACGCATGAGTCCCATGTGCCGACCGCCTATTGTCGACGATGCTCCCGTAGACTGAAAGGTGCCGCATTCACGGCAACGACACAGACGGCGTTCCCTGCCGCTTGCCGACGAGCCGTACGGGCTCACATCGGAACACGGCCACGCGCCGCTTGTCCAGCAATTCAGAGGAATTCTGGACTCCATTCTAGCAAAGCGGATCTGACGCATGACAGCCGGAGCTGACCGTGGCCAGAGAACGAGCCGTCCGCGTGTTCATCTCCTCGACATTCCGCGACTGTTCCGGGAGCGGGATATCCTGGTCAAGCGCATCTTCTCGCAGTCGCGCAAGATGTGCGAAGAACGCGGAGTGTCGTGGGGCGAGGTGGACCTGCGCTGGGGCGTCACAGAGAAACACTACGGCTGGGCAAGCCCCGGAAACGCTGAAAGCGATTCACGACGCACGGGGCCTCGGCGAGTGGCGTCTACCTCGTATGGGAAGCGTCTGGCGTGAAGCGTGAGGCGTGACACGTCACCAAGATCGTGATGGCGCGGGAGATTGAAGTAGCCGCAGGGCAAGTAGGCCCGGACGTCAGTGCAAGACGCCCGGACTGGCCGTCTTCCGAGTGCGAGATCTGGTGGCACAAGCCGTGAAGGACAGTCGCAGAGCCGGGACGATCCCGAACTGACCTAAATGGCCGAAATATAATCTGTTAGGCACGTCAATCCTCGCCAAGAACGACACCCAGCGAACCACAGGGGGAACCGTTCCCGGAACGGTTCCCGGGGCGATTCCCAAAGGGAGTCTCGCCAGGGTTTGCGGATGGGTCTTCCCAGCGATTCCGCGGCCGACCTGCACCGTGACGCCCGGGCTCTCTTGGATGGTGACTCGCAGGCGGACTCTTGCGGCGACCTGGAATCCGACTCTCCGGCCGGTTCGCATCGAGACTCGACGACCGGTTCGCGGAGTAATTTGCAGAGGGACTTTCGGGGGGACCTCCGCCGCGGTTTGGACCACGACTCGTAGCCCGAGGCTCAGGCTTCGATAGACACCGAGTACGCGGTTGAAGAGGTGATGGACGTCTGGATGCGCGAGTAACGGGATCACGAGATCTGTGCCAGAAGCCGCCACTCCGAGTTCTACGTCAGGCGTCAGGACTACTGCCACCGGCTCGACGAAGCGCCGGCGGAAACCTGGTCCGGCTAGCGACATGTCTTGTCGGGCTTGGTCGGCGCTGCGACGGTAATCCCAGCGGTTAGAACCTGGCCGGACGCGTAGTACGACACCGGGACCATGTACGAGAGTTCGGCGCGGAATTCCACCGGGCATGCGTTGTACCCGATGAACGCGACCGGCCCGGCGTCATACTCGCTGGCACGTCCGCCGAATGAGAAGTTCAGCCCTCGCGCGTGGTATCCGTTCCCCACAAGCATCGACACTTGCCCCAGCGGAGTTACGTCCGCGCCGGGCTTGTGTTCGTCGTCGAAGTAGACATCAAGCAGATAGAGGCTCGGGCGAAACATCACGCTTATCTTCCGGTCATCGTATCCGAGGCCGAACTCGCCTCCGAACAAGGCGGAGAATCCCCCCGCAGTCTTCATGGCGGAAGTCAATCCCAGTTCGGCGTTCAGTCGCTTGCGGTCCATGCCCACGCGGACGCCCGGGGTGAGGTAGCCGACGTTGAAGCGTGAACTGGTAGACTGCGTACCAAGGAAGTCGAAGGAATCGGCACCGAAAGTGGAGAGGTGCTGATATCCCACCCGCCACTCGATTCCTCTCGGGGCCAGAGACCAGGCCGGCAGTCCGTCGTGAAAAGCGGCCGGCGGCACGCAGGCGGCTCCTGCCAGTAATGCAGCCCCAACGAGTAACAGAGGAAGACGGGCGCCCCGGCGAGATTCCAGAACTGACGTCGTCACAGCGAGGTCCGAGGCAACTCCGCTAGATTCTTCGCCGACTCGCCACGTGTATCGCGTGGATGACGACCACCGAGCAAAGGACGAGCAGCGCCATCGGGTTCGGGACCTCCGGGTTTATCCGGACGCCATACGTGTCGCGTATCGCCCAGAGCGTGCGCGATATGTCCGCAATCTCCTTGCCATCCTGCACGATGCCGTAGGTCAGTCCTATCAGGTCGCCCTGCACCTCAAACAGCCGCGTGCCGTCAGGCTTTTCGAACCAGTAGCTCGGCCCGACCGAAATTATCCTCTTCACCAGCGCGCCCTCGTAGGCGGCGTTGTCCGGCTGGTCGTTGTCGTTGCCCGTGTAGAACTTGTACGTGGGCCGGACCGCCAGGAGTTTCTGCTGTACAATCATCTCGTTTAGCAGTCCCCGGTTGTAGAGGCAATAGAGCGCCGGGATGCTGAGCAGCTTCCTCTGGAAGAACCCCACTGTATCCTGGTTCAAGGGGTTCATGATCTCCACCTTGTCCTGAATCGAGAGGAACTTCTCGCGCACCAGGAAATCGCGCTGGGTCGCCAGTAGCAGCTCATTCATCGGGGAATCTCGGGGACAGTCTACTGAACTCCGTGACGGTCCAGGGCAGAGGTGGGATGCCCGCGGCTGGTGCTTGCATCAAAGGCGTGATGAATATCGGTTCCACAGTGGTGGAATTCTAATACCCGTCAGGGCCTTGTCAAACTGCAGAGCGTGGCGTCATTCGCTGCGTCAAAGCAGGGGGCAACGGACTGGGGATTAGGTGGATTGGACGTGTGCAGTTTGAGAGCCGCAGCTTCATGCGCCAGCGTTGGGAAGGAGTGACGATGTTGACCGTGCAGGGATTGGACCAGTCGCCGTACCTGGTTTCGGTCACGAACCAGTCCATGTGTTCCCGCATGTACTCAAACCGGCACTTCACCACGTACCTGCCCACGCCCGAGTACACATGTTCGCAAGGGGAGCCTACGGAGTACGCACCGTTTACGCTGTTGTCGCCCCAGTCAAAGTAGGCCACTGCCTCAATGTCGGGGTTCTGTAACACCGGCTGTGTTGCCTGAAACGCGGTCGGCTGACCCGTCCAACCCGTGTCCGGGCCAATAAGGGTCGGAGTCGGCGGCTCGGGCAGGGAATTGCAGCCCGGCAGCGCGGTCAGCAGTAGACCGGCCAATACCAAGAAGCGCGTCCTCATTTCCGATATGCAGGCCGGCGCGGGCGCGGCGTCAAACCAGCGGACAGGGTCGGTGCGTGGCTCGACGTCTTTGACTTCGTTGCCGGATGGAGATCCACTCCTTCCATCCAGCTACCAAAGCGAAGGTGCTTCTTCACACCACGGACTCCAAGGGCCGGGGAGTCCCAGGAACGGACTGCGCCACCTGACCCATACCGGAGGCAGAGGCAGGCGTTCATACCAAAGCCAGCGCCCCTCTTCGTACGAGAGCGCAGCGACGTTCCGTGGGTATCTCAAGACGAAAACTCTCACCAGCGAGTCGGCGGTCTGGCGCATTTGGTTCAACTCGTACATGCGCGGGAGGTACCCGCCGAGGTCCTCAGCGAGCGTCCCGGGAGGATGACGAGCGATGATGGACTCGCAGATGGCGGGGGCCTCAGTCCAGTGACCTCCGTACTCTGCAAGGTCGGCCAACTGATAGCCGACGGTGAGCAGGGCGGAATCCGCATCAACCGGCAGGGACTGCATGGCTGTCAGCAGGGTCTCGCCGGCCGCCTTCTTTTGTTTCCAATCTGCCCGGGTTCGACTTCTGTAGAACCACCTATCCAGGAGGCCTTGGTAGGCTCCAAGATATCCCGGACCTGAGTCCGACACGATGGACACGGGAATCGACTCCGATGGCATGAACGGCATTCTTGCCCACGTGCTGTCTTTGAGTACCCAAAACTGCCATGCTCCTCCGATGAGGCGGTAAGACCCCGCACATAACATGGACATGGTTGTGTCGCTGCGGTGAAAGAAACGCCGCGGCCACAGCGCGCAGTGCTCGTAGACGCTGTCGTGAGGCCTGACTCCAAAAAACGGGGGCGGTCCGCCTACGCCCCAGCGGCCTTCGACCCAGTCATAGGGTCGGTAATCCCATGTGTCGCCTCTGAGCCCGACCAGCTGGAATCCTGAAAGGGCCACGTAGCCCCAGATGCAAACGGTGTCCGTCGTATTGTGCATGGCTACAGTGACCAGGAAGGGCTCGCCTGCTCGCACCAGCTGCTTCTGGATGCTCATTGAGAGTCGGAGCTCAGTAGGCCCCGACGTCGGCGGAAACATGTGTTCGGACTTTTCGTAATGGAGCGTGCAGCCGGACACAGCAAGGCACAGCACGGCCGTGAGTGCCGCACATCCTGAGCGAAGCAGCCTCTGCCCAAGCTGTACTGCTGCTCTGGAAACTGCCTGACAGTCAAGGTGAAATCGGGGCGCGGCCCGATGCCATTGCCGCGCCTCGGGTTTGGATGAGAGTGCCATCGAAACTCCACGACACGTCGGTCCCGGGTAACTCGGACACACCTTACTTTGTTCCGTGGCCGTCAAGGGGAGATGCCGCGTTCTTGCTCGGAGTCTCCGTCAATACGGTGGGGGAGTCAAATCCCACGCTGGAATTCTAGACTGGCCTTGCTCCTGTGTCAAGTCAGGACTCGTCGCGGCAGGTGCGGACGAGGCGTCCAGGCCCGAGAGTCCCCTGAAGAAGATCCCTTCGGAGACGCAGATGGATGGTCAGCCAGAGGCCCGGCCAGAGACTCGGGGAGAGGTTTGTACGGGGTTTTCGCGTCGGTCGTCGTCGCAGCATGTGGTGGTGGCACAGGCCGGAACTCAATCCGCGGGTAAGGTCCGAGACGCGAGCTGCGGGTTAGAGGATGCGGCTCGGGCTCCAGGTCTGGCCCGCGTCGGCGGTGAAGAGGAGCGTTTGTTCGTCGCCGGCGATGATGCCGTTCCGGCCGTCGGCGAAGAAGCGGATGCTGAACAGGTCGGCGGTCGTGTCGACGTTCAGGCGCTGCCAGGTTTCGCCGCCGTCATTGGTATGCAGCAGCGTTCCCTGCGCGCCGCCTACGAAACCCTCCATTGTATCGGACCGGAAGTCAAGGGAGTAGAGGGCGGGTGGCATGAAGTCGAACTTGAGAGGCCGCCATTCTTCACCGCCGTCGGGCGTGAACAGGACCCCGGCGTTGGCAGTTGTTGCGAACCCGACCGAGTCCCCGTTCGGAAAGAAGACCGCGGTGATATTGGTCGAGGGCATCGCCCCCTGGAGGTTGCCGGCCTGGGAGAACCAGACACGGCCCCCGGTGGTGGTTTTGAGAATGGTGCCGTTAGGACCGACTGCGTAGCCGGTCGTCTCGTCCGATGGGAAGTCCATGTCCATGATTTTCTGGTCCGTGGCGGTAACGAGCTTGACCCAGGTCTCGCCCGCGTCGACCGTGCGCAAGACCGTGCCTGCGTCACCCGCGACAAAGCCCGTCTGCGGGCTGAGCCGGAATTTGATGACTCGCAGATCTACGTGGACGCCGGTATCGAGCAGACGCCAGGTATTGCCTCCGTTCTCGGATTTGAGCACGGCGCCGAGGTCGCCGCAGGCGTAGCCTATGTCCCCCTGGCCGGGGAAGGAGATGGTGTACAGGTTGCCGCAGTGCGGGAGCACGAGCTTGCGCCACGTCGCGCCGCCGTCCTCGGACGCCAGGGCGAGGCCGTGGTCGCCGACCGCGTAGGCGAGGAATGTGTCCTCAACGGTAAAGATGGAGTTGATACGATTTGCCACGTCGGTTGTTTGTATCTTGCCTTACGGCCGGCCGAAGTCAAGCGGGGCGACCACGGGCCGGCCGAAGACGAGGCGGGTTTGTCGAGCGGGCGGCGTTTGACTTCGCTTCGTTTTCGTATAGAACTTGAGACACGTGATTGGCGCGCTGATATCGAGTCTGAGGCCCAAGCAGTGGCCGAAGAACCTGCTTGTGTTCGCCGGGCTGGTCTTTTCGCTTCACCTCTTCAACCTGACTTACCTGCTGCTTTCGGTCGGCGGGTTTGTTGTATTCTGCCTGCTGGCCGGTGCCGTCTACCTGGTAAACGACCTGGTGGACGTGGAGCACGACCGGCTGCATCCGAGGAAGCGGCTCCGGCCGATCGCATCCGGTCGCCTCAAGCCCGGCGTTGCCAAGGTGGCGGCGGTCGTGGCTGCGCTGGTCGGCCTCGGCGGCAGCTTCGCGCTCAAGTGGCAGTTCGGAATTGTCGGCCTGGCCTACCTACTGCTCGAACTTGCCTATTCCTTCTACCTCAAGCGTCTGGTGGTGCTGGACGTGATGACGGTCGCGGCCGGGTTCGCGCTGCGCGCCATCGCGGGTACGGTGCTGGTCCACGTCACGCTCTCGTCGTGGCTATTTGTCTGTACTATCCTCTTCGCCCTGTTCATATCTCTGGCCAAGCGCAGACACGAACTGGTCACGCTGGAGGACGGCGGAGCAGGCCACCGAGCCGTGCTCGAGAATTACTCCGAGGCACTGCTCGACCAGATGACGGCGGTCGCGACTTCGGCGACCGTCATAGCCTACTGCCTGTACACGATTGCGCCGGAGACCATCTCGAAATTCGGCACGCATAACCTGATGCTCACCGTGCCGTTCGTGCTATACGGAGTCTACCGTTACCTGTATCTCGTCTACCGGAAAGACATGGGGGGAGCGCCGGAGCAGGCGCTGCTGACTGATATCCCACTGCTGGTCGACGTGCTGCTCTGGATGGCCAGCATCGTCGTCGTTATCTACTTCAAAATCTAGGCGGGCAGGGGCGAGCACTCGGCAAGTTTCGACTTGCCGCAGGCAGCTTTGCTGCCGAAAGGCCCTTTGCGGATGGCGCAGAGTTCGGCCTGCGACTCAGTGATGACCTTCACGGCCTCCGGGCTCAGGCCCACGACTTGAGCCGCGGCGTGTGCGCCCGCGACTCGGCCCTCCAGCATGGCGGTCGATGCCTCTTCAATACCGGATACGTCACCGGCGAGATAGATGCTGCAGATGCTGGTCTGCATGTTGTCGTTGTGCCAGGCCACATGTCCGCCCAGCTCCGGGACATAGACCATCCTGCACCCGGACTGCCAGAGTAGCTCTGAGAGTGGTGTGAGGCCAACGGCGAGGCAGATGGTGTCGACCTTCAACCTGCGAGTTGTTCGAGGAACGGGCTGAAACTTCTTGTCCACGCGGCAGATAACAGCACCATCGACTTCTTCCTCGCCGAGAGCCGAGAGCACCGTGTGCGATGTGAGAATCGGAACGCCGAGACGCGCCAGCTTCGCAGAATGTACGTGATAGCCGCCGATTCTCGGTAGGGCCTCGACCACTGCCGCGACTTCGATGCCGGCTTGGATGAGCTGATACGATACGATCAACCCGATGTTGCCCGAGCCAACCATGAGGACCCGACTGCCGGGCCTGACTCCGTGCACGTTCATCAAGGTTTGAACCGCGCCGGCGCCGTAGACGCCGGGCAGGTCGTTGTTCTGGAACAGCAGGTTGTTCTCGGCCGCGCCGGTCGCTACTATCAGACACTTGAACTCGAGCTTGGTCAACCGCTCGCGGCTCGCCAATCCAAGTACTTTCCCACCGTACAAACCTACGACCGAGGTCCCGGGCAGGACTTCCGCCGGCAGGGCACGGAGTTCCTGTTCGAGAATCGTCGCTATGTCCATGCCGCGCGTGCCACAATAGTGGGCCTTGGAACCGAAGAATTTGTGGGTCTGCTTGACAAGCTGGCCGCCGAGCCGGTCGTTGTCCTCGATGAGCACGACCTTGGCGCCGAGCCTGGCCGCGACCACGGCGGCAGAAAGCCCGGCGGGACCTCCGCCGACGATGGCAATATCAGTCTGTTTCATGACAGTTCAGAGTCCAGAATCCAGGGTCTAGAGTTATCGGACTCTCTGAATTCTGGTTTCTGAGTTCTTGATTCTGCATTGTCCGATGCCTACGTTAGTTTCCCTCTGCCACTCTGACGTTCGACCTTCACGCCTTCGCGCAGCGGTTCCATGCAAACCATGGTGTTGGGTTGGCCATCGACGACCATCAGGCAAGAAGAGCACTTTCCGACTGCGCAGAAGAAGCCGCGGGGCCGGCCGGTCTTCTCGGCGTGGCGGAACAGCCTGATGCCGTTCGCCGCAAGCGCGGCCGCAATGGTCTCGCCCTGACGGCCGGTCATTGTTCGGCCATCGAAGATGAAGTTGACCGGGCCGCGGTCCTCGAACGTGAGGATCGGATGCCGTTCAATTCGCCGGCCCGGAGAAAGCGACGAGCGACGAGCGCCGAACGACGAATTCCGGAATTCGGAATTCGGACTTCGAACTTCGGACTTTCGCCTAGAGGTTCTTGCGCGCATATTCCACCGCGTTCCGGAATATTGCAATGCCGTCCGGTTCGTCAATTCGTTCCCGATGCCAGCGGGGATGCTGTTCGCGCCGCACGAATCGCTCCGGGTGCGGCATCAGACCAAAGACGCGGCCGGTCCGGTCGCAGATGCCGGCGATGTTGTCTTCGGAGCCGTTGGGATTGTCCGGGAAAGTCACCGGCTCGTCCGTCAGTGTGGTGTAGCGCAGGCAGACCTGACGGTTGTCGTTGAGGCAGCGCAGGACTCTTGCTGACTTCGCTAGAAACTTGCCCTCGGCGTGCGCCACCGGCAGGTAGATGGGTGACTCGATGTTGCGGGTGAAGATGCCGGGAGAGTCTTCGACCTTGAGATAGACCCAGCGGTCTTCGTATCGGCCGGTGTCGTTGGTGTCGAGCGTCACCGTTTGCGGTTCAAAGGGCCGCTCGAAGGCAGGTAGGAGACCGCACTTGACCAGTACCTGGAATCCGTTGCAGATGCCGAGCACGAGCTTGCCGTCGCTGATGAATTGCTCGATCTGGTCGCGCAGAAAGTGCTTGAGCTCGTTGGCGAAGATACGGCCGGAGGCAATGTAGTCACCGTAAGAGAAACCTCCCGGTATCAACAGAATCTGAAAGTCCTTCAGCTTCTGCTCACCGGACCGGAACCGGTTTACGTGGACGACCTCGGAAACAGCGCCTACCAGTCCCAGGGCATAGGCCGATTCCTGGTCGCAGTTGGTGCCGGCAGCGAAGAGAACGCATGCTTTGACCACGGGAGGTGAGGATAGCCGGGGCTATCCGTCTGTCAAGCATCGGGAGTCCAGGACTTCGGACAGGTCACAAGCCTGAATGCAGATACCAGAATGGGCAGAATTGGCGTGATCAAACGACCCGATGCTCGTTTCCTGGTCCTTGCGGAGCTGATAGCCTGCGGCGCTTGACACGAGAAGGGACGCCGCTAGAACTTCCGGGTGCGCTTCAGATTCGGATTGCGCCTCGCTCAGTTTCTCGCAGTCGGTTTCCTGGTCGCGGCCGGATGCGGGCCGACAGTTCGGCCGGTCAACGGAGACGGCGGCGCCGGGGCCGTCGTGCAAGACTTCTACGGTCGGTTCGGCCGGCAGAAGGGGCTTGCATTCCTCAGTCTGTTTACGGACAGCGCCTGCTTCGATATCAAAGGCCTTGGCGTGAGCTTCGTCGACCGCGCTGACCTTGTGCGACTGGCTGACTATGGAGCGGCCGTGCATTCGCGGCTGGCAGGACGTGAGCTCGAAGTGAGTAAGGACACGGTTCGGTGCCGGTTCGATGAGACGAACGACTGGCTGGAATTGCTCGGTGTCAAGTGCGCTTCGTATGACGGCTGGTTCCTGGTTTCCGGAGCAAGGATTGCGGAGGCGCGGGTAAGTCTGACACCGCAGAGCAGCGACGAGTTGGGCGGCAAGATGGCGGGTTTCGTGACATGGCTTCGGAATCAAGACCCCAAAGCCCTGCAACGGCTGTTTCCCGGCGGCAGGCCGGCGTATGACCGCAACGTCGTGCCCGAGTTGATTTCCATGCTCCGGCAGTGGCAGTCGCGGGCGCGATAGGGCGCAGCCTTCAGGCGAAGTCAGAATCCAGAAGCGTGAGTGCGGAACGCAGGATTTCGGAGCGCTCCGCTTCTTGCAGACTCCCTTTCGGCTTGTGCTTTCGCTCGACCTCAAGGTCAACGTGCCTTTGTGGCGAACTCCTGTCTGTTCCTGGGCGGACCGTCGCCTTGTTGACTTTGGCTCTTGCTAACCTACAATTGCCTCTGATGAAAGTCGGCATTCCCAGGGCCCTGCTGTATCACCGCTATGGACGGTTTTGGGAGAAGTTCCTGACCGGCCTTGGCGTCGAGGTAGTGGTCAGCCGCAGGACCGACAAGGTCCTGCTTCAGAATGGGTTGGGATACGTGTCGAGCGAGGTCTGCCTGCCGATAAAGATAATGGCCGGTCATATTGAGGAGCTTGCCGGGCAGATTGACGTGCTGTTTCTCCCCCGGCTGATGTGGCTTGAGGACAAGCTTTACGCGTGCCCGAAGATGATCGGCATCGTAGACATTGCCCGGATGATGTTGGCCGCAACGGCCCCTGTCGGACAGCAGGCCGCAACGGCCCCTGTCGGACAGCGGGCGGACCGCGTACGGATTGTGGCCCCGAAGATACAAGGCAGTCTGTGGCTGCCACACTTCAGCGCCGGAATGGAGTTGTGCCATGACCCGGTACGCGTGGTGCGGGCTTTAGCCGCGGCAGGCCGGTACTTGCCGACCCACGGCGAGGTCCCGGAATTCCCGGCAGGCGAGAAACGGATTGCGCTTGTCGGCCACTTCTACAACCTCGGCGATGACTTCATCTCACGGCCGATGGTCGACACGTTCACCAGCCACGGCTATCGAATCTGTACCAAGGATGAACTGCCGGAGACGGTGCTGCGCAGCCGCTTGGGCTTTGCCCGTAAGATACGCTGGGTCTACGAGCGAGAGTTATACAACGCGTTCCAGTTCCTGGTCGACAAGGTCAGCGGGGTGTGCATGATTGTTTCAATGGGGTGCGGTCCGGACTCGCTCGTGGCCGAGTTCATGCGCGAGGAGGCACAAGAGCGGGACATCCCGTTTCTGCAACTGGTCATCGACGAGCACACCGGCACGGCCGGAATCGTGACGAGGATTGAGGCATTCCTGGAACTGGCGGAGCGGAGGCAGGCCAGCGTACGCAAGACCCCGGATTCTAGACTGAAGACTGGTAGACAAGTAAGAGCAGCCTGACCCGTCTGCCCGCAGATGAAAGCATCGTTCCCCAACCTCGGCTATGACACTTTCGCGCTGAAGACGTTGCTCGAGGACCTCGGGGCAGAGGTAATCCTGGCCCCGCCCAACTCCCGTCGGACAATCGAACTGGGTTCGCTCAATTCGCCCGAGCTGATATGCATGCCGTACAAGATCACGCTCGGGAACATGATCGAGGCCTTGGATCTCGGGGCGGACACGTTATTCATGGCTGCGGGCGCGCGCAAGTGCCGGTTCGGCTACTACCACTACCTGCACGAACGTGCTCTCAAGAACCTCGGTAAGGAGTGCCGGTTCATTGCGGTGACCCAATACTCGCCGTTCGACTTCGTCTTCAAAGTGATGCCCGACATATTCGGGGTGTCATCGTTCCGGGTTATGCGTGCGGTCGCGAAGATGCTGGCCAAGAGTCGTCTGACCCAGGAATTCCGGCAGTACCTGAACCGGAAGCGGGCGCTTGACTTCGACGCCGCAGAGCAGGCGAAGCCGAAGGCGCTGTCGGTCATCGAGCGGGCACACACGTTGAAGGAGATTCAGGCGGCCCGCGGCGAGGTCTTGCGAATGTTCAACTTGAACGGGACCGAGCCGCAGATTCGGCTGGGGCTGGTGGGGGAGATCTACTTCATGATCGAGCAGTTCGCCAGCCAGGAGATAGAAAAGGAGCTGGGCAAGATGGGTGCCGAGGTTGTGTTCGAGCGGAGCCTGTACCGGCACATCCGTCACCTGTTGTTCTCGGACCCGGCGTTTGCGCGTTCGGGCCATCTGGCGCGCCGCTATTTGCGGGAGTCGCCCGGCGGCGAGGCGATTCGCACCGTGGGCGAGGCGGTTCACTTCCAGCAGCAGGGGTTGGACGGTATCGTGCACATCTTTCCGTTCACCTGCATGCCGGAGAATATTGCGCTTGAGGCTCTGCAGAAGCTATCCGAAGAGACCGGCCTGCCGGTCCTGTCGCTGTCATTTGATGAGCATACGTCGAGGACTGGTTTGCTCACACGGCTCGAGGCATTTGTTGACCTGGTGAAGAGGAGAAAGCTTGGCCGAAGGCTACATCGGAATTGACGTCGGTTCGATTTCAACCAAGGGCGTGGTCGTTGACCGTGAGTTCAACGTGCTCGCCAGCCAGTATCTGCGTACGCAGGGCAACCCGATTGACTCCATCCGCCGGTTGCTGGCGGATTTGGGCGCGCAGGTCGGCTCGAGCGTGAAGGTACTGGGAGCGGGAACAACCGGATCGGCTCGCCGGCTGGCCGGAGTGATGGTGCAGGCCGACATCGTGAAGAACGAGATAATCACCCACGCGGTTGCGGCCAGCCACTTTCACCCCGAGGTCAGGACCGTCATCGAGATCGGGGGACAGGACTCGAAGATAATCATCCTGCGCGATGCTATCCCGGTCGACTTCGCGATGAACACGGTCTGCGCCGCCGGTACCGGCAGCTTCCTCGACCACCAGGCGACCCGGCTCGGCCGCCCGATTGAGGAGTTCGGCGGCCTTGCGCTGCGAGCCAAGAACCGTGTCAACATCGCGGGTCGCTGTACGGTGTTCGCCGAGAGCGACATGATTCACAAGGCCCAGCTCGGAATGTCGACCGAGGACATCGTAGCCGGGCTCTGCGACGCCATCGTCCGCAATTACATGAATACCGTGGCCAAGGGCAAAGAGATACACCCTTTGATACTGTTCCAAGGCGGGGTTGCGGCCAACGTCGGCGTCAAGAAGGCGTTCGAGCTTATGCTCGGGCACGAGGTGTTGGTGCCCGAGCACTTCCTCGTAATGGGCGCGGTCGGCGCCGCGATCGTTGCCTCGGAGGAGACCGACGGCAAGGGGACCCGCTTCGCCGGCTTCGATGTTGCCGACACCGCGTTCGAGACGCGGGCGTTCGAATGCGAGGGCTGCCCCAACCGATGCGAGGTGATTGAGACCCTGCGGGAGTCGGCGGTGATTGACCGCTACGGCGACCGGTGCGGGAAGTGGTCCAAGCTTTAGAGAATGACGAGTGACGAATTGCGGACGGGAGCTTAGGTTGATTACGATAGGTGCGATGGTGTTTGCATGTTTGGTGTGCGCACAGCCAAAGGAGAGTGCGATGGTAAGACAACCGGCGGTCGCAGGCCAGTTCTACCCGGACGACGCCAAGACTCTGGCCATGATGGTCGACTCGTTTGTGGCGCAGGCCCAGGAGCCGGCGATTCCGGGCCGGCTGATCGGACTTCAGGTTCCCCATGCGGGCTATCCCTTCTCCGGTCCAACTGCGGCGCACGCGTTCAAATTACTCAAGGGCATGGATTCGGTAACGGTGGTGATGCTGGGAACCAGCCACCACGTCATGCTGGATCATGCCGCGGTGTATCCGCGCGGGTCGTGGCATACCCCGCTGGGCAACGTGGCGATCGACGAGGCGCTGGCCAAGGCGATTATGGCACAGGACGATTTCTTTGCCGACATGCCCGAGGCGCACGCGCAGGAACACTCGATTGAAGTCGAGGTGCCGTTCCTGCAGCGGGTCCTTGGCAGGTTCAAGATTGTCCCAATCATGCTGCTCGAACCGACCTACGAGCAGTGCGAGCGGGTCGGCAAAGCCATCGCCAAGGTGGCGCGAGGCAAGAGGGTGCTGCTGCTCGCGTCCTCTGACCTGTTCCACGGTTACTCGTACACCGAGGCCAATCACGTCGACAGCACAACGTTCGGTTTGATGGCGAAGTTCGCCCCGAAAGCGTTCCATGATGCGCTGGACCGAGGCGATGCCCAGGCGTGCGGGGGCAATGCGATTACGGCCATGATGATCGCTGCACGCGAGTTGGGCGCTGACACGGCGGTAGTGCTGGCCACGACCAACTCGAACGATGTGGTCGGTGAAAAGGGCGGGTACGTTGTCGGCTACAGCGCGGTCGCGTTTACCGGAAAGAACCCGCAGACGGCGCCCATCACGGTTAACGACGGCCGGAAATCAGGCGATCCGTCGGATTCGTCCGAGCTGACCGAACTGGAACAGAAGAGCCTGCTACAGATCGCCCGGAGCACGCTGGAAAGCCACATCCGTTCCGGCAAGACTCCGGAGGCAAAGCCGCTTACGCCGCGGCTCGCCGAAAGCCGCGGACTGTTCGTGACCCTGAGCGAGCAAGGAGAACTGCGCGGGTGCATCGGCTACGTGGAACCGGTGAAACCGCTCTACCAGGCGGTGAGCGACATGGCGGTTGCGGCTTCGACCGAGGACCCCAGGTTCCCGCCGGTCGAGGTCGGCGAGTTGGGCAAGATCGACATTGAGATAACCGTGCTGAGCCCGCTGCGACCTTTGCCGAGCCTGGATTCCGTCATTGTCGGCAAGCACGGTCTGGTCATACGCAAGGGCTTCCGTTCCGGTCTGCTCCTGCCCCAGGTCCCGGTCGAACAGGGTTGGAACCGAGAGCAGTTCCTCTGCAATACCTGCCTGAAAGCCGGTCTGCCCCCGAGCGCCTACAAAGACAAAGACGCGCAGCTCTTCTGCTTCACCGGTCAGGTATTCAACGAGAAGGAACTGGGCCGGCAGCAGTAGCCGGCGGCCGGCAACGTCCGCCAGCCCTTGAACCGAGCCGCGGCGCGTGTCGCGGCTCTCCTCGTAGCTCTCCAAGGAACTCCGCTCGTTGGTTAGAAGGTTACCCGCAGAGTAATCCGGGAAGGAACTCTGACGGGAAAGCCGACTGTAACTCGGCAAGGAACCCCGGATTGAACCCGACCTGTTACCCGGCAAGGAACCGGACGAGGAACTCTACTCGTTGCTCGCGAAGTAGCGGAAGAAGTAACGCTGGAAGTAGCCGAACAAGTAGCCTTCATCGTTACTCGGCAAGTTGCTCGGATTGCGACTTCGGAAGCTATGAGGATAGCTACGGGGCAGGCATAGGAGGGGTCGGAAAGGGAATAGGGGCTAGTGGTTTGGAATTAGGGAGGTTAGCACGCGGACTGGCGGTCGGCGGAGTGTGCGCTATAATACACAAAAGGAGGTCTGGCCATGAGCGACGAGAGAGACGCTTCCGCGTGACCAAGGAGCTTAGCTTGAGGCTCAGAAGTCTGCGCAAAACTGCAATCCACAATCTGAAATACCGAATGGCCGTTAGCCATACGCTGTCAGTCGCAGGCCATCCTCGCCTCGACCGACAACTCAGCCGCAAGCAGCTCATTTGTGGATTGCGGCAGCATAGCGGGAGCTTCGCTCCCGCACTCCAAGGCCCGTCGCCTGAACCTTGACAAGACGAGAGAGAAGCCGATAATCAGTCGTCTCGGAGGTACAATGAAGTACGTTGCCAGTCTGGTCCCACTGCTGGCCGCGTTCGCTCTTGGCCAGTCGTGGGTGGTCGAGCAGGTAGATTCTACTGCCGCAGCCGGGTCGCCGGTCGAGTTGGTGAAGGCGGCTGACGGCAGGCTGTGGGCAGGCTACGGGACAAGGAGCGGGGCCGCCCGGGTCGCCTGCCTCGGTGACTCCGGCTGGAGCTTCACCGACGTGTGTTCTTCGGCTGCGCTTCCCGGGACCAGCTATCGTCCGTTCCTGGCTGCCAGTCACCACGGTGAGCTCTGCCTGGCGTGCTACGATTCGACAGCCGGCAACAACCGTCTGTACCGGATGGTTGGCGATACGTGGCGCTCCGAGCCCAGCCCTTTCAACTTTGATTCTCTCCTCACCAACACGGTCGCGTATGACACTTCCGGACGGCTGTACGTTGTCTTCGAGCCTAGGCTGGCGGAATTCTGGGTCGGGCATGAAACCGACTCCGGGTGGACAAAGAGCTTCGTGGTGCAGTTGCCTGTGCGCCTTTATAACGAGGGTCCTGTTGGCTACCTTGCAGCCGCCGCCGATGGCAGTCCCTGGTTCTTCGGCTTCTGCGGTTATGACGATGGACCCTTGCCGGCCCATGGAACCGACCTGCTCCACTTCACAGGAGATTCGTGGGTGAGCGCGTGGCATGTCTACTCCAGCGAATTCGCTCCGATACCTCTCGCGCTCGCCCCACATGGCAACGGCGTGGGGAATCTGACTTGGTATGGCGGTTTCATCCAGTACGATAGTGAGCGAGTCGCGCCGTTCTACTACTCAACACAGGTTGCCGGTCTGACATACACAACTGACGATGTGCCGCTCGTGGCGTGCGCACCCAGCTATGGGGCGGCACGCCCGTTCTTCGCGTTCAAGACCAACCGTTGGCACACTGAGAGCATTCCTGGACCTGCGGGCATTGGTGGCATCGACATAGAGGTCGACACGTTAGGGCAGGTGATTATCGTGTACAGCACGCAGGACAGCGGGCTGTGGTGTGCCAGAGCAATGGTTTCGGATGTGGTTGGGGTGAAGGAGAGCTCCAAGCCGAAAGCCGCAAGCGTCAAGCCGGTGCCGACTATCGTCCGCGGAGTGCTGATGCTCGGCGCAGTAGACAGTAGACAGCAGACAGTAGGCAGGGGAGCACCGTCTGACGGGGGCCGCCGCGGCCAACTTCTGGATGCAGCAGGGCGGAGTGTTGTGGAACTGTATTCCGGCGCTAATGACGTGAGTAGGCTGGCACCGGGCGTGTACTTTGTGAGAGAAGCACAAGCGCAAGCTGGCCGCAACGCGGCGGCCGTCACCAAGGTTGTTATTACGAAGTAAGGAGGAACACTCATGCGCAGGCTGTTGGTTCTGTGCCTTGCGGTGGGACTCGCACATGCCGGCCGCGAGCAGTGGGTTGGGCACGGCCCCTGCGGGTGCCGTCCGAATCCCAATCCTCGGCTGGGGGGTCTCTCGTCCCCGTCAGTGCTGTTCCCCGCCGCGACCGACATGACCGACGTCATGTGCTATGACACCGGTGAAGCGGTCAATTTCTGGTTCTGGTTCCGGGCAGGAAACGGCTGGGGCATGAAGTTCATCAGCCCAAAAGACAGCATCACGCTCGCCGGCGCGTTGTTATACGTGGACTCGATGGGGGCGAACAAAGAGGTGATCGTGAAGGTGTACGCGGATGACGGGGCGCATGGTTCACCCGGGACTTTGATAGCGACGGATACCGCCTCGGATACCTCCACCCTCAAGACCGGCCACTGGAGTCTGGTGCCGATTTGGAAACCGATAGTCGGGCGCAACTTCTACATATTCTATGTCCAGGCAGTTGACTCGATATTCGGTCTGTCGCTCGGTGAGGACGGCGACGAATACGCGCCCGGGCACCGGCAGTGGAAACTGTACAACGGCAAGCTCTCCGAGGACCATAATGCTCCTTTCAGTAACTGGATGATACGCGCCGTGCTCGATTGGACACCGCAGGACACGAACGCAGCAAGCGTCCGGTTCGCGACCGACATGCCTGACGATACTATTTCAAATGTCAACTTCCCAATACGGACGACGATCAGGAACATGGGCAGCGACACGCTGCCGGTCGGCACGCCGGTGCGGCTGCACATCACCGGGCCGCGCGACTACGTGTTCGACGAGTCTACCGCGACGGCGGCAAGATTGCCCCACGGCGCGACGGAGCAGATGAACTTCTTGCCGGTCTGGCACATCCCGAAGCGGCCGGGCTACTACTCCATCAGAGTAGCAACCGAGGCCGCGGGTGAAAAGTGGCCGGCCGACGACACAATCGCGTGGGACATGTTTGCCGGCGGCTGGTGTGAGTACATTCGCGAATCGCCGACGGATTCGTTGACTTGGGCGGGTCCGGAGCGGGCTGTGAAGTTCGACCCGACAACCTTCCTTCTGCAGTACCCGGTTGGGATAGCGGGCTTGAGGGCCGACTTCTGTTCCGACAGTCTGCATCCATGGGATGATTCGTCGTTCACATTCAAGGTCTACGGCGGCGATGGCCAGACCTTGCTGTACCAAAGCGAGACCTTGGAGGCGACACCGGGCAGTCCGACTGTCGCCAGCCTGGACTCGATGGTCGTCATCGATTCAGGCGACTTCTACGTTGCGGTCGTACCGGTCAGTTCGACTGGCTTCCCATCGACGGCGGGTGACAGCATGGTCGGTGGCCATAGCTACCATGGCAGCCCGGGCGATTGGATTCTGTGGCCCTCGCCGGCGCGCGCGGGCGAGTGGGACATCGCGACCGCGGTCGAAGATCGCTTGGGGATCGCGGAGAGCCACTGGTCTGAAGTCTCAATTTCCAAACCGGCGCCAACCATCGTCCGCGGCATGCTGAGATTGGCGTCTGGCGAAGGGCGAATGGCGAGCTGCTGGATATCTCCGGCCGCAAGGTCCTGACCCTCCATCCCGGTGCGAATGACGTGCGGGCGCTGGCACCGGGCGTGTACTTTGTGAGAGACACCCAAGCGCAAGCCCAAGCACAAGCTGTCCGTAAGGTTGTGATTCAGAAATAGAGGAGCGCGATGAAGCTCTGCGTACTGGCCTCTGCGTTCTGCCTTCTGACTTCGATCGCCCTTGGCGCTGACGTTGGCATTGACACTATTGTCAGTCCTACCGGCACGGTAGACAGTGGAGTGCCGCTTGTCCCCAAGTGCGCGGTACATGCCTATACCGGCACCGGTCAGGTAGACGTCCACTTCGTGATACCTGAAGCCGGGTATCACGATAGCCTGACCCTGCCCCCGCTCCCGCCCGGTCTGGTGGATTCCGCGACGTTCAAGCCATGGGCTCCGAACGCACGGGACAGCATGACAGCGGTGGCGTGGGTGCATTGTAGCGGCGACACGTACCCGCAGAATGACACCTTCCGACTCAGGTTCTTCGTCGATGTGTTGTCCGGCATCGAGGAATCGCCAAGGGTCGGAGTCCGCACGATGAGGCCGGTTCTCACTATGGCGCGCGGCATGCTGTTTCTCCCGAGCAGCACAAGCTCAAGCCTAAGCTGCCTGCTGGACGTAAGCGGGCGGAAGGTGATGGGGCTGCATCCCGGCGCGAATGGCGTGAGCCGTCTGGCTCCCGGTGTCTACTTCGAGCGGTCGGCGGCTAGCGGCGAGCCGTCGGCCGTCTCTGTCCGCAAGGTCATTATCACAAGGTAGGAGGAGTCCATGAAAGCAGGACTATTCGCAGTCTGTTTGAGTCTGTTGCTGGTCTGCATCGCGTATGCTGACTCACTCAACGTCCGGCGCATCGGTAGTTGTCCCACACCGGGTTGGGCACTCGGCGTAAAGGTGAAGGGGGACTACGCGTACGTCGCGGATCACCTTCATGGCCTGCGGGTCATTTCAATCAAAGACCCCGCACACCCGAGCGAGGTCGGACACTGTGGCACGCCGGACGACGTCAGCAACGCGGGACGCCCCCACGTCTTGGGCCGTGCCTACAACCTGGCCGTCGTAGGTGACCTCGCCTACGTTGCCGCCCACAGTCGAGGCTTGCGCATCGTCTCTATTTCCAACCCGGCGAGTCCGGTTGAGGTGGGCTGTTGCAGCCTGCCATCCTTTACGTACAAAGCGGCGGTGGCCGGAGACCTCGCCTACGTCGCGGACGGCGATTCCGGCCTGCGCATTGTCTCAGTCGCTGACCCGGCACATCCGGCTGTGGTCGGATGCTGCAAGACGCCGAGCAGAGCCTGGGGCATCGCGCTCAGTGGCAGCTATGCCTACGTCGCGGACGGGGATTCGGGATTGCGGGTCATCGCAGTGTCTGATTTCGCGCATCCGACCGAGGTCGGCCACTGCGGAATCTCGGGTGATGCCCTGGATGTGACGATGGTTGGGAGTTACGCATATGTGGCGGATGGCATCGGAGGGCTGCGTATTATCTCGATAGCTGACCCGACGAAGCCAGTTGAAGTCGGGCACTGCGCTGGACCGGGCAGCGCCTACGGCGTAGCAGTTGATGGGAACTATGCCTACGTCGCAGATTGGGGCGGCGGGTTACGGGTCGTATCGGTTTCAGACCCGGTTCATCCGACCGAGGTCGGATACTACAACCTGCCGGACTCGGCCTGGGACGTCGCCGTGGCTGGAGGCCAGGCATACGTCGCTGATTATGCCGCAGGGCTGCAGATACTTCAGTTCCACGCCGGAGGCACGAAGAGATAAGGCGGGCGGTACGCTCAAGGACAGGCCGTCCCGAAGGTCCTGATTCTGAGGTAAGGAGACATTGTGAAGCACGTGGCTGTGTCGGTACTTCTGCTGGCTGCGTTGGCGATAGCGCAGTCGTGGCAGGTTGAGCTGGTGGACACGTCATGCCGGCCAACGGATGTCTTCGTCAAACGGGACAGCGGCCGGACCTACGTCGCCTATGTGACCGGCGAAGGCAGTATTCGCATCGCCTCCAAAGATGCGATCTGGCGCTACCAGACGCTCGATACCAGTCTCGTACGGCCGGACGCCGGAATCCACTTTGCGGCGGGCCCCGGCGGACGTATGGCTGTCTCGGGTGTGGATGATTCGACGCGGCCGGTTGTGCTGGAGAGGGTGGATTCCGGATGGGTTCGTGTCTGGACTCACACGGTGCTGGACCCCGCCGCTCCGTTGGCTCGCGCTGTCTACGGTGCTGATTCGATTCCCATTGTCATCTACGCTGTCAACAACTACACGTCGGCTTCGTATGTGATCGCCGAGACCTGGGTGGACTCGGTCTGGCAGGTTGATACTGCCGCTAGTTTTGTCCCGCCGCATGACTATGGATGCGAGCTGACTCTGTACGACGCGGACTGCAGTCCCGATGCCGGACCGTGCTTCATGACCCGATTTGCCTACTGGTTTCCGCCCAGCATGTTGCCCCCAACGTATGAAGTCGGGAAAGACTTTCGTGCTGGCAGTGGCTGGAGGTACGTCGGGCTTGGGGGTGGGTTCCAGGCTGCCGTCGACGGATACGATATCGTGGCAGGCGGGCCCGACACCGCATCAGCGGCCGTGTATTCCGGCGGCCGCTTGAAGTTCGATCAGGATTCGGTGTGGCCTGCCGAGGTGAGGGACGCCGCCGTTCAGGTGGACAGCGCGGGCCGGGAACAGATCGCTTTTGTTTCGCCGGACAGCGTCTTGAGGTTTGCATACAAAGATACGCGCTGGCATTTCCGGCAAGTCCCCGGCGTGACCACGGCGACGTGTTGCGACCTGGCGCTCGATGAGACAGGTCAGCCAGTGATTGCCTTTGAGGATACCGGTGGGCTTTGGCTTGCACACGGCGCGGACATGCTTGGGGCCGGTGAGAGCCCCAAGTCGCAGGCCTCGCGCCACAAACTGGCGGCAACGGTCGTGCGCGGAGTGCTGATGCTCGGCGCAGCAGACAGTAGACAGCAGACAGAAGGCAGGGGAGCACTTCTGGATGCAGCAGGGCGGCGCGTGATGGAACTGCACGCGGGCGCGAATGATGTGAGCCGTCTGGCACGGGGAGTGTACTTCGTGCGAGAGGTGCAAGCACAAGCTCAAGCCCAGGCCGTCCGAAAGGTCGTCGTCACGCAGTAGGAGGCGTCAATGAGAGCGTTAGCTTTGGCAATCAGCTTGGGCCTGCCGCTGGTCGGCGTGGCGCCGGCCGCGGATTCGCTCAATGTCCGCCTTGTCGGGACGGCCGGTCCCTACGGGTACCTGTACGCCGTGGCCGTCGACTCCGCGCGGAACCTGGCATTCGTCGGCTCGGACGCAGGAATCGGCGTGTTGGATGTCAGTAATCAGGCCCTGCCGGTGAGGCTGTCGGAAACGAACGACTGGAAGATTGCTTACGACCTCTGCTATGGTGGGAACGGCCTGCTCTACGTTGCGGGCGGGCCGATGGGCTTTCGCGTGATCTACGTTGACGACCCGGCGCAGCCGGTTGAGATCGGTTCCTGCCAGACGCCGGGCAATGCCGTGGGCGTTACCTTGAACTCGTGCTTTGCCTATGTCGCGGACGAGGAGGGCGGATTGCGCATTATCTCCGTCGCCGACCCGATGCGTCCGGTTGAAGTCGGCCACTATGACGCGCCGAGCCCTGTCCAAGGCTTGGCGGTGAGCGGGGCGTATGCCTATGTCGCAGATACGTCTGGGTTGCGGGTGGTCGAAGTCGCCAACCCGGCGCATCCGATCGAGGTTGGCAGCTACGACACGCCGCTCCATCCCCGGGGCGTGGCGGTGAGCGGCGACTATGCCTATGTCGCGACTGAGGTTGCCGGCTTGAGGGTAGTATCAGTGGCCGACCCGACCAATCCCATGAGGGTCGGATACTGCGCGACGCCGGGCTACTCCGTTGGCGTCACACTTAGAGGGCAGCGGGCCTATGTCGCCGGTGTCAATTGGTTCCATGTCATCTCGCTTCTCGACCCGACGAAGCCGGTTGAGGTCGGCGACTACAGCTTCTCCGGCGATGCACGAGCCGTCACCGCCGCCGGTGGCTATGCCTACGTCGCGGCCCAATTCGCCGGCCTTCAGATACTTGAGTTCTTCGGCGACAATCAGCCGCCGGTCGCCAGGGGCGTTCTGTGGGTTCCGCCTGCCGGGCAGCCTCAGACTGCGAGTCTGCTGAACGTAGTGGGGCGCAAGGTGGCGGACTTGCGAGCCGGCCAGAATGACGTGTCGCGGCTGGCAACGGGAGTGTACTTCGTGAGGGAAGCGCAAGCTGTCCGTAAGGTCGTCATCCGGCACTGAGCAGCTCAAGCTCAAGCTCTGGCCCGAATCCGAAACATCTGCGCCATCTGCGTAATCTGCGGTTACTCGTCCCTTCGTCCATCGTCTATCGTTGTCTGCGCACTTGCTGCCTTGGCCGCCTATCTGTGTCCATCTGTGTTCATCCGTGGTTGTTGGCGAGAGGCACTCCGTTCTTGAACGGCGGGCGATTTCCAATAGTCTTGGCACGTGATTTCCCTTTCCAATGTCACGATGGAGTTTGGTACGCAGGAACTCTATCGCGACGTGAATCTGTTCGTCGGTCCTGAGGACCGCATCGGACTGGCCGGCGCCAACGGGTCGGGCAAGTCCACAATCCTGAAACTGATGTCGGGCGAGCTTGAGCCGACGCGCGGGTCGGTTGACAAGCGGCGTGGCACGTGTATCGGGTATCTGCCTCAGACCGGCGCGGTCGTGGGCGAGCGGACCGTGCTGGAAGAGGCAATGACCGCCTTCAAGCATCTGGACGACGTTCAGACGGAGATGATTGAGCTCGAGCATCGGATGAAGGACGCGAACATGCCTGCGGATGAGCTGCAGGAAGTGTTGGACCGTTATTCGGTGCTGCAGCACCACTTCGGGCATGATGCATATGACCGCCAGCCCCGAGCCGAGAAGATTCTCATGAGCCTCGGGTTCGCCGAAGAGGATTTCCACAAGCAGTGCCGGACCCAGAGCGGCGGGTTCCAGGTGCGACTGGCTCTGGCGCGGATGCTCTTAGAGGAGCCGGACGTTCTGCTGCTGGACGAGCCGACCAACTACCTCGACATCCGTTCCATCGAGTGGCTGCAGGAGTATCTGACTGCGTTCAAGGGCGCGGTGGTGATGATTGCGCACGACCGCTATCTTCTCGACGCGCTGGTGCAGAAGATATGGGCAATCGAGTCGCACAAGGTGTTCATTTTCCCCGGGAACTACTCGAAGTACCTGAGCGACAAGGTGCAGCGGGATGAACGGCAGCTCAAGAAGTATGAGGAGCAGGTGCAGTTCATCAAGCGCACCGAGCAGTTCATCGCCCAGTACAAGGGGCGCAAGGATACCGCGCCGCGGGCGATGAGCAGGCAGAAGATGCTCGACCGGCTGGAGCGCATCACTCCGCCCGAGACCGCGCCCGTAATCCGCATCCGGTTCCCGGAGTCGGAAGAGGTCTACGGCAAGGCGATTGACCTGCGTTCGGTGTCCAAGAGCTTCGGCCCGAAGCGCGTGCTGCAGGATGTGAGCTTGGTGGTGGGCGGCGGCGAGAAGATCGGCCTGTTCGGCGCGAACGGACAGGGCAAGACAACGTTGCTACGCATGATTGCCGGCAAGCTGACGCCGGATTCGGGCGAGGCGTGGACCAGCCAGAAGACGCAGATTGCATACTATGAGCAGGGCGCGGAGGAGACTATCAACCCCGAGATGACCGTGCTTGAGGCAGCAGCCGATGCGGGCGCCGGATTCACCGAGAATGAACTCAAGGGGATTCTCGGCACGTTTCTGTTTTCGGGAGACGCGATAGACAAGAAGGTTGGCGTGCTGTCCGGAGGAGAGCGGAGCCGGCTGGCGATTATCCGGGCGCTGCTGACGCCGTCGAATCTCCTGATTCTCGACGAGCCGACCAACCATCTTGATATCCAGTCGCGGGAAATCCTGTTTGAGGCCATCCGCCGGTACAAACGGACCGTGGTATTCGCCGCGCACGACCGGTTCATGCTCGACGAACTGGCGGACAAGACAGTGAGGATTGACGGCGGCAGGGCAGTGCTCTTCCCGGGGAATTACAGCTACGCTGCGGGCCGCGTGGTGAAGCACGGGGCCGCAAGTCCGAAGTCTGAAGCACAAAGGACAAAGCAAGGCGGGCAACGGGCAAAGCCCGAATTCCAAAGTCCAAAGCCCGTGGTCCATGGTCCGAAGTCCAAAGTCCATGGTCCAAAGTCGCCTCATCACCAATCCGGCGACCCGGTCCGGGACATCGAACTGCGGCTCAGGCAGGTCGAGTCCGAGTACGAGGCGGCGCGGCAGGCGATGAACTACAATCGCGTGCGGGAGCTTGCTGACGAGCGGAAGTACCTCGAAGCCGAGCTTCAGGCTCGCAAGGCCGACCAGGTCGAGGGCGGCGCGGGACATGACCGAAATGTCTGACATTTCGGATCGTGTCCCAAGCGCGGCAAGGACCTCTGGATGATGGGATCGGGTCCGAGTTCGGACAAGGAAGCGGCGCTTGTCGCGCGACTGGCAGGTCTCGGCGTGAAACCGGAGGACCTGGTTGAGAAGTTCATCCGGGCCGCTGGCCCCGGCGGGCAGAACGTCAATAAGACCTCGACGGCGGTCTACCTCAAGCACTTGCCATCGGGCATCGAGGTCAAGATGCAACAGGAGCGTTCACAGGCCCTGAACCGGTTCCTAGCAAGAAGGTTGCTGGCGGACAAGCTCGAGGCCCGGCTGCGGGGCGAGCAAAGCGCAGAGGCCGCCCGCGTTGCGAAACTGAGACGGCAGAAGCGCAAACGGTCCCGGCGGGCGAAGGAGAAGGTGCTCGCGGCCAAGGCGCTTCAAGCGATCAAGAAGGCTGCACGCGGCGTCCCGCCTGACGAGTCGTGACCGGCGACTGCGACGCCAATTGTCTTGACTTCACGTACCTTCGGCATAGAATTGTTCATCGTGAGTGAGGGCATTTTCCGTTCCGCATTCGAGAGTGTGAAATCAGAAAATCTGGTCGTTGACAGATAGCGACGCTGGACAATGATACCTAGTCGTAAGTCTAAGGCAGTCGGCCTGTTCTCAGGCGGGCTCGACAGCATTCTGGCGACGAAGCTTATTACCGAGCAGGGCGTCACTGTCGTGGCGCTCCACTATCGGTTGCCGTTTGGCGTGCCCGGACGCGAGCCGAATGATGAGAAACTGTCGAAGCTGGCGAGCCTGGTTGGCGCAAGCCTGATGACGCTGGAAGCCGACGATTCCTACCTGCAACTAGTCAAGTCCCCGCAGTTCGGACATGTGAAACAGCTGGCGCCGTGCATCGACTGCCTCGTCATGATGCTCGCCAAGGCAAAGGAACTGGCCAGGGAGATCAAGGCCGACTTCGTGTTTACCGGTGAGGTAGTCGGACAACGGGCAGTTTGCCAGAACAAGCGTTCACTGAAGCAGATTGAGAAGACGGTAGGGCTCGAGGGCAGGCTGCTGCGTCCGCTGTCGGCCAAGCTGTTGGAGCCCACGATACCGGAGCTGACCGGCCTCGTGCGTCGGGAACGTCTGCTGGACCTGAAGGGCCGCAGCCGACGACGGCAGATACGGCTGGCACACGAATTCGGCATATTTGACTATCCGATCCCTGGAACCGGGTGCATGCTCCTCGACAAGAACTTCGCGGCCCGAGCGCGTGATGCCGTACAGCAGGATCAGTTGGCGCTGGCCGAGATTGAGCTGCTGAAGTACGGTCGTCACTTCCGGCTCGACAGCGGTGCGAAGGTGGTTGTGGGTCGGAATGAAGCCGAAAACAAGCGACTGGAGGAGCTGGCGCGGGATGACGACGTTCTGTGCAAGCCGGTCGAGGTCATGGGCCCGGTGGCGATTCTGCGGTCCCAGAAGAAAACCAAGAAAGACACCGAGATCGCGGCCCGGATCACTGCGCGCTATTCGGACGCGCCGGCCGGCAAATCCATAAAGCTCGACTGCGCAGGGAAGACTTTGTCGGTGAAGCCTTACAAGGACGAGGACTTCGCGGCCTGGCGCGTGCAGCCACAGGAGAGCAAGACGGCGGAACCAGCGTCCGGGGCCGGGGCAGAAACGCCCAAGCAGCAGCGCCGCAAGGCGGCTGAATGATCGGGATTACCGCGGCGCGTATGTCTAGTCAGACGCTTCGAGTATCACATGGGAAGTGACAGATGAGCATGACAGATGAGACCAAAGCCAAGATCCGTGAGGTATTGGACAAGGAGATACGACCGAACCTGCAGGCCGACGGCGGTGACGTCGAGCTGGTTGCCGTCGGTGACGATGGCGTGGTCCAGCTCAGGCTGACGGGTGCATGTTCCGGTTGCCCGTTCTCGGCGATGACGCTGGCGATTGGCGTCGAGCAGCGGCTGAAGGCCGCAGTGCCCGAGGTCGTCAAAGTCCAGCCCGTGCCCTGAGCACCGCGCTCCGAGCGCGTAAGTGCGAAGTCCGGAGTGCAATTGACCAGTTCCGGACGGTCTGTACGAGTCCGCAATCAATAATCTAGAATCTGAAATCGGTCAGGGCCAGGGCAGTCCTTCAAGAAAGCTCTGGCGGTAGGCCGCGCTGTAGGGCAGTAGGTAGACGGCCGTCGTAAAGACCCCGACCCGGCGGGGCCGCCTTATCATCCGGTCGGCGATTGTCTCAATCGAGTAGAACCGATTCTTCAGCCAGGCCGGTTCGCGGCTGGTGATCATCGGTCGGTAAACAACTCGCGCCAGGCTGCCGTCCGGGCCCAGGAACCGCGGCTCAATGAAATCGACATCTATCTGTCTGAGCACCGATGAGATTTTCTCGTAGTCAGTCGGTGTTGCCGGTGCTGTTGGAATTGCCAGTCGCGCGCCGACAAGCATCTTGCTTGCCTGGAGCGACTTGACCCGACGGTAGAGCCGGTGCACCGCCTGGTGGCTGCTCGCGGCACGGTTGAGACTGTCGAGCAGAAAAGACTCGTTGAGATAGACCAGCTTGGTGCCGGCCTTTGACAGGATGCGAACAAGTCGGGGATGTTCGAACAGCCGGTCTGATGCGTTGACGACCCATTGCCGGTGATAGTTCCGGAGCCGGCTGAAGAGTTCGAGGTAGTAGTCAGGCAGGGCAGCGACGTCATCGTCCAGAAGATGGATGCGTTTGCCCGGCAGCGTGATGACCTCGCCAATGACCTCGTCGGGCGTCCGCACCAGTGTGTTGGTTCCGTAATAAAGGTGCTCGGAGCAGAACTGTTTCACCGGTTCCGGACAGGAGCATCCGCGCACGAACTGTATCGTCTGGCGGTCAGAGTTCAACTCGGGATTCAACTGGAGCGGAGATAGCCCCTGGGGGTCCCGCAGTGCCCCGCGAAAGACCAGTCCCCGTTTCGTGACTTGCCGCGGCGCGATGTAGCCGGGGTGGTCCGATGCGCGGTATAGCGGCTGCAGGCGTCCGGATTCTGCGTCGGCTCGCAGCTCCGGCCAGACGTTTGTTATGTCGCCGACCACTCGGGGTTGGCACCAATCGGGTTGCGAGTCGCGCCACGATGTCACCTGCGGTCCGAAGAACACCGGCGCGCACCCGCTGTCGGCCCAGGCATGCGCCAGTTCCCGCGCCCGGTGGTCCTGGCCCAGCCCGATGTGGATGAGGCAGATGGTCGGTTCATACCCCGCGCCGGGCGCCGCACCTTCGGTGTTCGGCGTCCGGTAGTCTTCGAGAGATTCAACTCGCTCGTCGACGTATCGCAGGTCGTCACCGGGGCGCAACAGCGCTGCGACGCGCAGAATCTCGACGTTGGGCTGCAGGAATAGCCGAGATCCCCTTGGCGGGTAGCCCTTTGTGAAGCGCTGGGATTCGTCGGCCAGCGCGACGGCCAGGACGTTCACTTCTGGATCAGTTTCATCACGTCGTTGAAGATGGTGAAGAGTACCAGCGCACCGATCATCGCCCAGCCGACGCCGGCAGCCCAATCCATTTCCTTCTCGGTCAGGTTGCGTCGACGGATGCCGGCGATGCAGTCGAGAACAATCCGGCCGCCGTCGAGCACCGGCACAGGCAGGAGGTTAACGACAAACAGGTTAATTGAGAGGATTCCGAACAGCAGCAGAAAGTAATCCCAGCCCCAGTTCGCCCCTTCGTAGGCAATCCGCGCAACCATGATCGGACCGCCGAGCGCCTGCTTGGCGAAGTGCTTGACCGTAAACGCCTTGTAGAGCACGACGTAGGTCTGCGCGGTCACGGCGACTGCCCTCCCGGTTGCCTCGCCGATGGCCCTGGGCAGACTCAGCGTGCGATGCGGCACCTGGGCGGAGATCCCGATGCCACTGCCTAGTTGCTCGATGACTTCGTCCCGGCTCTTCACGACGTCGACTACGCCCTGCATCTTCCGACCTGCGTGTTGCCAGACGATGGGCACGCTCTGGCCGCCCTTGGAGTAGATCTGATCTTCGAAGTCGGACCACTCCTTGATCGGAAGCCCCGCCAGCTCCAGGAGTGTGTCGCCGGGGCGGAGACCAAGTTTGCTTGCCGGACCGCCTTTGCGGACGTTGCCCACTACTGCCGCAATCCGCGGCGCGAGGTACCAGTCGGTGTCGGCCATGATGCCGATCTTGTTTACTTTGTGGCCGGTCGCCGGGTCGATTGCCAGAGAGTCCCTCACGGTATCAGTCTCGACTACCCCTGCGTGCCGCCAGGATAGGCCGTAGCTGCCAGCTGTCTGTTGGCGCACAAGCTCGGTGAATTGCCTCCAGGTTGATACTGGTACGCCGGCTACCGCGACAATAGTGTCCCCGTTTTGGATGGCGGTGGCAGAGGCGGGCGTGCCCGACACGACGCGGCCGACCACCGGCGGGGCCAGGGAATCGACGTACGCCAGCGGTACGGTCATCGAGACTTCGATTCGCCGGCCATCCCGCGCGGCCTCGACGTTGACGCGCTTCCCGGCGAGTTTCTCAAGCTTCGGTTCGAGGTCGGTGAAGGAAGGTATAGTCTCACCGTTGACCGCGACAATCGTGTCGCCTGACCGGAGGCCGGCGACGTACGCAGCCGATTTCTCACTTACCGAGATAACCGGCGTCGTGTATTGTTGGCCGAACATGGCGAACTCCACAAACAAGATGACGATTCCCAGGATGAAGTTCGAGACCGGACCTGCGGCGCTGACCGCGACCCTGACGCCAAGCGGCTTGTCCATGTAGCCTCCGGTTGGAGCAGGGACGGGCTGCTCAGGCTTGGGGCCGGCCTTTTCCTCTTCACCCACCATCTTGATGAACCCGCCGAGCGGTATGGCCGAAAGTCGATACTCAGTGTCGCCGATCTTCCTTTTCAGGATTATCGGCCCGAAGCCGACTGAGAAGACCTCCACCGGTATTCCCGAGAGCCGGGCAGCTATCAGGTGGCCGAACTCGTGGAATATGACAAGGATGCCGATGAACAGGAGAACCAGGATGACTGACGAGAACATGCTATTCCTTTCGACGCAGCGTTCGGCCCGCGAGTGCGGTGACGACCTCTTTGGCCAGTGCGGTGGCCCACAATTCCGTGCGTATCAGCTTCGCAATAGGTTGGGGATGAGTTACCGGAGACGAGTTGCGAGGAACGGCGGCAAGCGTCCGAGCGATGACCTCGGGGATGCCGCCGAATGCGATTCTGCCGGCGATAAACGCGTCGACGGCGACCTGGTTGGCCGCGTTCAGGGCGCAGGTAGCAGCCGGGCCCGCCTTCAGCGCCCGATACGCTAGCTGGAGGCACGGGAAGCGGTTGCGGTCAACCGCGAAGAACTCGAGTCGGCCGACCCTGGCCAGGTCGAGAGCACGGGCCAGTGAAGGGGAGCGGCCGGGCCAGGTCAGACAGTACTGGAGCGGCAGACGCATGTCAGGCGATGACAGTTGTGCAAGGACAGAACCGTCGTTGAACTCCACCATTGAGTGGACGATCGACTGCGGGTGGATGACCGGCACGACCTGCTCCGGCTTGAGGCCGAAGAGCCGGCAAGTCTCGATGACCTCGAGTCCTTTGTTCATGAGCGTGGCCGAGTCGACCGTTATCTTGCGGCCCATCGACCACGTCGGATGCTTCAGGACGTCGGTGAGCCGCGCCCGCTGAGGGAGACCGGTCCTCCAGAACGGTCCGCCTGATGCCGTCAGGATAACGCGCCGCACGTCGGACGTGTCCGGGTCCGCACCCTGTCCTTTGTCCTTTGTCCTTGGTCCTTTCCCGGAGAGGCACTGATGCACGGCGGACAACTCCGAATCAATCGGCAGCACAGCGCCGCCGTACCTGTGCGCCAGCCGCATGACCGGCTCGCCGTAGCCGACCAGAATCTCCTTGGTGGCAAGCGCCACCTTCTTGCCGCGTTCGAGCGCCCCGACAACCGCCAGGAGGCCGGCCGTGCCCGACATGGCCATGATCACGACGTCGGTCGAACGGTCGGTCGCCGCGTCAATCAGGGCGGCCGGACCCCACTTTACATCAACCTGAGAGCCGAGCGTCCGGCGAGCGGCCTCACAGGCATGGTGGTCGCTCAAGACTACTTGCTTCACACCAAACTCCCTGGCTTGGTCGCAGATGCGCCGGGCCGACCGGTCAGCCGCGAGCACGCTCACCTCGAACCGGTCCGGAAGGTGGCGGATGACGTCCAGAGCCGAGCGGCCGATCGAGCCGGTCGACCCGAACAGCGCGATGCGCTGTCGCCTCATATGAGGGCCTCAAGCAGGGCGAGGTCTTCCGGCGCGGTGAGCTTGATGTTCGTCCGGGGACCGTGAATCCAGATGGGGTGGACACCGATACGCTCGATCATTTCGCAGTCGTCGGTCACGGTCAATCGTGCCTTGCGGGCGGCGTCGTGGGCCCGGCGCAGCAGTTCGAGGCTGAAGAACTGCGGGGTCTGAACCGCAAGCAGCCGGCTGCGGTCAACGGTGGAAATGACCTCGCGGCCGGTGACTTGCTTCAACGTGTCGGTCACGGGATGGCCGAACGTCGCCGCCCCGACCTTCCTGCAGGCACGCAGGCCCTTTGACAGCATGCCCGGATGGATGAGCGGGCGAACCGCGTCGTGGACCGCAACAAAGCCATGTGCCGGCAGTGCCGCGAGACCGGCCCGCACTGACTCGGCCCGCGTCTCACCGCCGCGCACGACGGCAATCAGCTTGTGAACGCCATGGCTGCGGAGCGTCTTCCGGACGAGCGCCATGCGCCGCGGCGGGCCGACAACCACGAAACCGGATATCATCGGGCAGCGTTCGAAAGCCTTGACGCTATGGATCATGACCGGTGTGCCGGCCAGCGGCACGAACTGCTTGTAGCCACCGTACCGGTTCCCCTGACCGGCAGCTACAATCAGGCCGTAGTTGGTCGGTACCCAGGACGACTTCGGGCGGCTCGACGTACCGGCGGTTCGTGACGCCCCGGATCGGACTTTGGTCGGATTGATGTCTGTCTTCCTCAGGCTAGCGCTTGAAGTAGTCGATCTTCATCGCCTCGCGCACCAGCGCCATGGTCGCGGCGGCTACTTCGTATGCGTGGGACGTGCCCTTGCTCAGGATGTCCCAGACCATGTCCGGGTCTTTCTCATAGACGGACCGGCGCTCGCGGATCGGGGCGAGGAAGCGGTTGAGCACCTCGACCAGCATCTTCTTGCAGGGGACGCAGCCGATGGTGCCGGCCTTGCAGCGCTCCTCGATGTCTGGCCGGGCCTCGGGATTGAACACCTTGTGGTACGCATAGACGACGCAGACGTCGGGGTGGCCATGGTCGGTCGGGTGGATGCGCGCCGGGTCGGTCAGCGCGGTCGAGACCCGGCGCTTCACTTCCTCAGGTGGGTCCGATAGATAGATGGCATTACCCAGGCTCTTCGACATCTTCGCGTTTCCGTCCAGGCCGACAAGTTTGGGCTGGAGCAGGCCCTCGGGTTCCACCAGCACCTCGGCGTAGGTGGCGTTGAACTTGCGGACAATCTTCCGTGTCTGTTCGATATGGGGCGCCTGGTCCTCGCCGACCGGGACGAGGTGGGCGCGACAGAAAGTGATGTCCGCGGCCTGGCTGACCGGATAGCCGAGGAACCCGTAAGGCATCGACTCGCCGAAATTGTACTGGGCCGCCTCGGACTTGATAGTCGGATTGTGCGACAACTGCTGGACCGTCACCAGGTTCGAATAGATGACGGTAAGCTCGGCTATCTGCGGGATCATAGACTGGATGAACAGGGTCGCCTTGGACGGATCAACGCCGCAGGCGAGGTTGTCCATCGCCACGTTGAGCACGTTCTGGCGCAGCATTTCAGGATGGTCGAAGTGGGTCGTTAGCGTCTGCACGTCGGCGATGATGACGAAAGTGTCATACTCGTCTTGCAGCCGGGCGCGGTTGGCCACCGACCCGATATAGTGACCAAGATGCAGTGCGCCGGTCGGGCGGTCGCCGGTCAGAATCCGTTTCTTCAACATCGGCGGATTATACCGACCGCTGAAGGCCAATCAAGCGGGGCTGGCTCGCCCAGAACCGATATTGAGGCCACGAAAGCCTCAGAGAAACTCGAAGTTCGAAGTCCGTGCTGTCCGACGGTGCGGGTTTTGTCATTCGGGTTTGTCCTCCGAGGTTCCTGTCTTACAGTGCGCGTCTTCGTGGCTACCGTATCTATCTCAGACGTCGTCGTCGGGAGGAGGGGAGAAGTCGGGGTCGGGTTCGTAGCAAGTCTTGGACGCAACCTGAGCCTCAACCCCGCCGAGTCCGACCCATTTCAGATTCAGGATTGGTGATTTCAGGTTGCCGGGTTGGAGTCCGATTCACGTGCGCCGTTTCCGATTGGGAGCGGAGCGGGCGCGCCTGTGTCGTTTCCGATGACTTCTGCTCGGCCGGTATCGCAGGCCGAGCCGTTCGGCTTGACAGCGAGTCGGTTTCATATAATGTGGCTTCAAGTTCGAACCGAAAAGGAGCCAACATGAACCGTAAGATTGGAGTTGTCGGCGCCGGCACAATGGGCAACGGCATTGCCCAGGTATTCGCCATGGCCGGGTACGATGTCACCCTGAATGACATTGACCAGAAGTTCGTCGACAATGGCCTGAGCGCGGTCAAGAAGTCGCTGGCCCGGATGGTCGAGAAGGCCAAGTTGACCCAGGAGGCTGCGGACGCAGTGATGTCCCGCATCAAGCCCAGTCTCGACCTCGCCTTACTCAAGGATTGCGGCCTCGTGGTTGAGGCAGCGACCGAGAATCAGAAGCTGAAGCTGGAGCTCTTCGCCAGGCTCGACAGTTTGTGCGGGCCGGACACGATCCTCGCCACGAATACTTCGACAATCTCAGTGACAGCCATCGCCGGCGCGACCAGGCGGCCGGGCAAGGTCATCGGCATGCACTTCATGAACCCGGTGCCGGTGATGCAACTGGTCGAGGTCGTGCGCGGCCTCGGAACTCTGGCTGAAGTTACCGATGCAGTTGTGTCACTGTCGAGGGAGTTGGGCAAGACGCCGGTAGTCGTGAACGATTCGCCGGGATTCGTGTCCAACCGGGTCCTTTTGCCGATGATAAACGAGGCGGTGTTCTGTCTCGAATCCGGCGTGGCCGACAAGGAGGCCATCGACACGGTGATGAAGCTCGGAATGAACCATCCCATCGGGCCACTGGCTCTGGCGGACCTGATTGGTCTTGATGTATGCCTTGCCATCATGAACGTGCTGTACAACGACCTCGGTGATTCCAAGTACCGGCCCTGCCCGCTGCTGAAGCGGATGGTGGCGGCCGGGTACCTCGGGCGGAAGACGGGCAGAGGGTTCTACGAGTACACGAAGTAGGGAGGAGGGAGAAAGAGAGCAAGGGAGGGACGGAGGCAGGAATTCCGAAACTGCTCTCTTCCTGACTCCTCTCTGACTCCCTCGTCTATGGAAGCCGCGGCTGCGCGTAAGGTACTCTCCGTATCTCAGGTCAACCAACTGGTTGCCGGGATGCTGGGCGAGTACTTTTCCGACGTGTGGATAGAAGGAGAAGTGTCCAACTTCAAGGCATACCCATCAGGTCACTTCTACTTCGCCCTGAAGGATGAGGGTTCTCAGTTGTCGGCCGTCTGTTTTCGCCACTCGGCCCAGCGCCTGAAGTTTGAGCTGGAGGATGGGATGCAGGTGGTGGCACACGGCCGGCTTGAGGTCTATCAGCCTACCGGCAGATACCAGGTAATCCTCGACACGATTGAACCCAAGGGCCTGGGTGCTCTGCAGAAGGCGTTCGAGCAACTCAAGCGCAGGCTGGAAAGGGAAGGGTCGTTCGCGCCCGAACGGAAGCGGCCGCTCCCCGCGCTGGCGCGGACGGTCGGTATCGTCACGTCGCCTTCCGGCGCGGCAATCCATGACATGCTGAGGACGCTGCGCGTGCACAAGGCGCAGGTCTTTGTTCTGCTGTACCCGGCCCAGGTGCAGGGTGAAGGGGCGGCTGAGCAGATAGCCGAAGGCGTGGCCGCGCTATGCGCCCGGCCCGAGGTCGACGTCATCATCGTCGGCAGGGGAGGAGGTTCGATTGAGGACCTCTGGCCGTTCAATGAGGAGGTCGTGGCAAGGGCAATTGCGTCCTCGCGCGTGCCGGTGATATCCGGGGTCGGGCATGAGACGGATTTCACTATCGCCGACTTCGTGGCCGATGTCCGCGCGGCAACTCCAACCGCCGCCGCCCAACTCGTGGCGAGGCCATGGGAGGAGCTTGAGACCCGGCTCAAAGATCTCGCGGGGCAACTGCTTGAAGCAACCGAGCAGGTCCTGTTCGAGAAGCAGCAGGCGATCGATGAGTTGGTCAGGCATCGGGCGTTCGATCTGATGGCCGCGCATCTGGCTGAGCTCAACCATCGGGTCGAGCGGATGGCGGGTGCTGCCGAAGGAGCCGCTCGCGCAAGACTGAGAGATGCTGTGGCGGCCCTGACCGCGCTGGACCGGAGCCTTAACGGCCTGAATCCGGTGGCAAGGATCCTGCGCCAGAGGGTCACGTTGCAGGCTCTTATTGCCAGGCTGGAGAAGCCGACGCTGGCGTTCATGTCCCGACAGAACGTTCGGCTCGGTCAGGCGGGGGCCAGACTCGACGCGCTGAGTCCGCTGGCGAGCCTTGGACGGGGCTACTCAATCTGTCTTAAGCCCGACGGTTCGATTGTGAGCCGAATCGGACAGGTCGAAGCGGGCGATGGCGTTCGTCTCAGGGTATCTGATGGTTCCATTGACTGCCGGGTAGAGAGAACCGGCGAAACCGGTGCCGGAGGTAACTAGACTATGGCAAAGAACGAGAAGCCGAACGAGGCCGTCGATTTTGAGAAGGCGCTGGACGAGTTGGAGAGCATCGTCAAGCAGTTGGAGGCAGGGAACCTGGCGCTCGACAAGTCGCTGGCGCTGTTCGAGCGCGGCGTGCAGCTTGCCCGGGCATGCAAGGAGAGGCTGGCCGAGGCCGAACTGAAGGTCAGCCAACTGGTTAAGGACAAGCAGGGGCTGTTCGCGGAAGAGCCGTTCAAGGAAGAACACTAGGACGAGAATTCCCAATTGCCAATTACTAATGACCAACGGACCGAGACAAGCATGCGGCTCTGTTCACTGGTCACTTGTACCTGGAATCTGGTAACTCTCACCGATTCAGCTTGACACCGGGGTGGAATCGGGTAGAAGTATACCGAGCAACACGCCGTGCCGGCAAAGGAGACATGAATGCGCTGTGAGATTGACCGTGGCATCTTCGCGGAGTTGCTCGCCGGCGTAACCAACGCGCTGCCGAGCAAGTCCGCCTATCCGGTTCTGAACAACATCACGCTGGAGGTAAGCAGCGGCAAGCTGGCGCTCGCCGGGACCGACCTCGATACATACGTGCGCCGGACATTCAAGCTTGAAGGCGCGTCGGAAGACGGCACCGTCGTCGTCCTGGGCCGGAAGCTGGCTGAAATTGTCCGCGAGATAAGCGCACCGACCGTCACGCTGTCCAGCAAGGAGCGGAGCCTCAGCCTCGAAGCCGGCAAGGTGAGGGCGTCGCTCGTCAGTCTTGACCCATCCGAATTCCCAGAGGTCCCGAAGCTGCCAGAAGGCGTGACGATGGAGTTCCCGCTTTCGACCTGGTTCGAGCTTTTCGAGACTGTGTCGTTCGCGGCGTCCAAAGATGAGTCGCGGCCGGCCATGACCGGCATCAACTGGGAGGTCTCCAAGACCGAGAGCCGGATGGTCGGCACCGACGGGCACCGTCTGGCATATGTCTGCCGGAAGGGCAAGTTCGCGGGCAAGCTGAAGGTCATCGTCTCGCCCAAGTTGTTTCCCCTGTTCCCGCGCGGCGAGGAGAACTTCACCGTGCATATGGACCCAGCCAAGATCGGGTTCGTATTCCAGAACGCGACTATCATCACGCGACAGATTGAGGGGCCTTTCCCGGATTACGAGCGAGTGATACCCAAGGGCTATCCGGCCCGGGCACTCATGGATCACGACGTCTTTTCGGCCGCCCTGCGCCGGGCCGCGGTTTTCGCGCATCCCGTCGGCCGGCTGGTCGCGCTCGACTTCTCAAAGGGCAAGCTCGGTCTGAAAGCCGAGACCCCGGACGTGGGCCGCAGCGAGGAGGAAGCGGAGTGCAGCTACACGGGCGAGCCGGTGCGCATCGGCTTCAATGCCAGCTACATGCTGGAGATTCTCCGCCGGCTGCAGTCGGACAAGGTCGCGGTCGAGCTCTCCAACCCGCTGTCGGCCGGGCTGTTCAAGCCGGTTGATGAGAAGCCGGAGACCGAACAGACGTTCCTGTTGATGCCCATCCGACTTGACTAGGGCCTCGCACACTGACGCCGGGTGGGTTCCGGCCCGGACATGATGAGGCTGGGGTTTCTCATTCTGTCGTGCGCCGTTGTGCTGCTCGCCTGCCACGACAACGAGAGCGGCGTCAATCCCAACTACAAGGAGCCGACCATCTGGGGCTTCCTGGTACGGGCTCAGGACTACGACAGCACCGACGTCGAGGTAATCGACTGCGACGGATTGCGGATGGTACCGACCGTACTTCTCAATGGCAGGCGGGTTGAGGCCTACTCTTACACACCCAATGAGTACCAATATGGCGACGACAGCGTGCTTGGCTCATGCCAGAAGTACGAACTCAATGTCAAACACTACTGGGGCACGGGCTTCTGCCACGTGGTAATGCCCGGCGACTTCCGTGTCACCCGTCCGACCGGTAACTACTTACTTCGCAAGGACTCGACGTTGGTGGCGACCTGGAGCGCATCACAGGGAGCTGAGTGGTATTGGCTGAGTATCTACGTTGACTACGCCTACTATGATACGACCGGCGATACCATGGACGAGTACGAATTCCAATTCGAACTCGACACGCTCGTCTGCAGTACCAGCATCGCGATGCTCCCCGACCGTCTGTTTCCACCGGTCGTGGGCGAAGTGCTCAATGGTGACGGCAGCGTGAGGGTGTGGTCCGGGTTTGGCCCTCCTCTCGAACCCGGTGATCTCGGTAACGTCCGCGGCAACGCGGTCGGATTTGTTAATGCCTGGAACGAGCCCCCCGAGCGAGACTTCTATATCGGCTCGCCCACCTTGACCCGGCGACTACCCGACAACCGGGAGATGCTTGAACGACTGAAGGCCAGGCTCCGCGCAGCCAGGAGTCGTTAGGCCGACCAACCCAATGGTAAAGACAACCGCCCGACGGACGATTCTGGGTCTGCTGCTTTTGCTGCCGCTGCTCGTGCTTGCGAAGTCCTACTACTACCCGGGAGTGACAACCGATATCAGACTGCAGTCCGACGGCAGCGCGCGAGTCCTGCAGGGACGGACCTACGCGTTCGAAGGCAGTTTTTCCTGGGCCGACCTCGACCTCAAGAAGCAGGGCGCGTCCGACATCCGCCTCAACCGGCTGGCCATGCAGACCGCAGCCGGCTGGCAGGAACTGGCACCCGAGGTGTCGAACACCAGCCGGTCGCTCTACCTGCGCTGGGGATACTCGGCTCAGGACGAAGAACGGACGTTCCTGATTGACTACACGGTCGGGGGCGCAGTGAGACGCTACGATGACGTAGCCGAGTTCTATTGGAAGGTGATAGAGGATGCCCACGAGCCGATTGGCCGCATACACGTCAGGGTTGTTCTCCCCGGTCCTTCGCCGAGCCTGTTCAAGGTCTATGTCCACTCCGCGGCGCGCCCGGGCAAGCTGAGTTTCTCTCCGGCGTTCGATACGGCATACATCGACCAGGAGGGGATACCCGGAAACACGTTTGTCGAGGTGCGGGTGCTTTCGAACCCGAACTTGTATCCGCAGACTACGCAGATTCCGCAGAAGAAGTATGAACAGCAACTGGCGGAAGAGAAGAAGAACTTCCTGGCCGCGACCTTTCGCAGTCACTTCTTCATCCCGCTTGGCCTGTTGCTGATTCTCTTGCCGGTGGCGCTGCTCATTGTCTTCTACTCCCGGTTCGGGCGGGAACCCAAGCTCGACTACCAGGCCATCTACGAGCACGAGCCGCCGCGCAAGGCCCCGCCGCTCACCGTGCCGTTCATCCTGCACCAGAGCCCGGCCAAGTCGCAAATGACTCAGGAGCTGTTCGGCGGCCTCATGGCCACGCTGCTGGGCCTGGCCCGACAAGGAATCGTCTCGGTCAACGAGGTGAGACAGGGCCACAAGACCAGATACGAGTTCCACCTGGACAAACCCGACAAAGTCGAAGGGCTGTCCGAGTTCGACAAGATGGCGGCCGAGTACCTCTTCGGCGTGTTCGGGGGCGGCGGGAACGTGCTGACCGAAGACATGATAAGGGACTATGGCCGGTCCCATCCCACGACCATCAGTGGGATGCTATCGCGCCTGTTCGACTCCGGTCTCGACTGGTGGCATAAGCAGCTTGGCGTCGAATTCACCGAGGCCGCGAGCCGACGGGCCTACGCCCTGTTTGGCGTCCTTGCCGCGGTATTCCTCATCCCCGGTTCCTGGCTGCTGGTCGGCGGCCTGGCAACGGTCGCGCCGGGGTTGACTGGCGCGCGGTTCCCATTCACCATCGCGGCAGTTGTTGTCTGCGGCATGGTCTACCTTCTCGCCGGCCGCGTCATACTCCGCTGGGACCCGACCGCATACCTCGAACACAAGCGCTGGCAGAACTTCAAGAAGTTCCTCAAGGACTTCTCGGCCATCGAACAGGCGCCGGTCAACCTGCTCGCCATCTGGGAATACTACTACGTCTATGCCGTTGCTCTGGGCGTGGCCGAGGAATTCCTCAAACACGTGACCAGGCTGGCCGAGCAACGGGGAACCGGTCTCGCCCTGCCGCTCTGGTACATCGGAGCCAGCGGCATGCCCGGCGGCTCCCTGGCATCCTTGAGTGACGGCTTTGCCGGTTTTGGAGCCTTTGCCTCCAACATGAGCAGCATGATGACGTCGTTCTCAACCGCGTCGACGACCGGCGGTGGTTTCTCAGGCGGTGGCGGCGGGGGCGGTGGCGGCGGCAGTTCCGGGGCCGGTTGAGCCGGATTCCGGCACATCGCCACTGAGACACCAAAGCACAAAGAGGTTCCGGGATCCGAGCCACCGGGGAATCTGCGTGACCTGCGAATAGATCCGTTCCGGACCTTGGCGGTCCCATTCCGGGTTCCGGGACTGCGGTTTGGATTGACTATCGTCCGATTCCGGTATACAATGACGTGACAATCTGGAGTCGGAAAGGCTTTTCAGACGTAAGTCGGGGGCGATTGGCTTCGACGGAGTGCCTGAGGAGCCAGAGTGCATGGCGAGGTTCCTCGGTTACCTCGTAAATCCCGACCGGGGAAACACAGCTGCCAATAACAGCTACGCACTGGCTGCCTAACTAATGGAGCCCCTTGACCCGCGAGCTCACCCGGCGCGAAGTCAGGGTATATAAGGGTGATCTGGGTTCCGGTTGTGTCTCAGGGCCGGAATCCGAGAATCGCTGGGGCTGGGTTCACCGCGCCTGTCGGTCGGCTAACGGTGCGCCGAGAAATATCGACTGACTAACCATGTAGTTCGCTGGCGCCGAACTCTTCGGACGCGGGTTCAATTCCCGCCGCCTCCATGTCAGCAACGGGCGGTTGCCGCGAAGGCACCGCCTTTTGTTTAGGGGTAAGGGGCCGGGGGCAGGGACGAGGGACGACGGACGGCTATTCGAGCGAGATCACGCCGTAGGCTTCGTCGATAGCCCGCTTGATGCCTTCGAAGGTGAAGGACATGGCGGCCGTGGGGCCGACTTCGGCCAGTGCGTCCGGCACGATGCTTTCACGGTTTGTTCGGACCACCATCATCCGCTTGTCCATCGCGATGGCCGTCTTTATCTCCCACGCCACCCATTCGTTGGTGGCAGTGTTGTCGCCCACGACACAGAGGAATCCGGTCGCCGACTTTATCTTGCCGATAATCTGGTTCTTGAGCGACGTTGCCGCTTCGCTCTCCAGCGGCATGGCCGGGCGCTGGTCGTTGACAACGACGTGCGCGAAGTCGGGCATCTTCGCCCAGGTTTGCAGTATGTCCCGGTAGTAGCCGTCTTTGTCGTAGTCGTAGCTGACAAAGAGCACCTTGCCGCGGGGTTTCTCTTCTGCGGGCTTCGGGCGCATTGCCGGGCGCGGCCTGGCGAAGCTCGTGGCCGACGGCGCTTCCGGTCTCGGGCTGGGGCGCTGTTGAATGACTGCCTTCAGGTCTTCGTAGGCCTGATCCCAGCCGCGGCCGTGAAAATCGATGTACGGCTGGGATACCATGTCCGGCGGCAACGCGGAGCCGTCAACCCTCGCCGGGAGCACCCTGACGCGGCGGCCCCTGATGTCTCTGATCGAAACTGCGCCCAGTTCCTGTTTGACCCATCGCCAGGAGAGCGAAGAAGCGGAAATGAGCGGTATGACGAAGTCCACGGGTCGGACCGATTGGGCCAGCCGGTTGACGAGCAGTGCTCCCGCCGACATGTCGATCTCGTCGACCCATGGACTAATCCCATCCCGGCGCAAGGCGCCCGACAGCTTGCGGGCGAACCGGTGGTCTGCGTAGTTGAACGGAATAACGACATGGGGCTCGGCAGCGGCCGGCCGTACGATGCCCGCAGGATCAGCGTTCATCGGGACCCCGGTGCGGCCACTGCCTCTGGTCGCCCGGCTCGTGCCGGGTACCTTTGCCAATAGTCCGGCGCATTTGTCCACATGGTAGCAGACGGGATTCCCATGTCAAGCGGTCGGGCGGGATTGAGTGTCGGGTTCCGGGGCCGGCTCGTGCTCGGTAACGGTCCGGGCCGCGGCAAGCACGCCTGCAACGCTGCCTTTGGCGTCCCAGTATACGCTTGCGTTGAACAAAACGGCGGTGAGCCTGCCATCCCGGTGCTTGATGGTAAGCGGGTAGCCAGTTACCGAGCCTTCGGCGATGACCCGTTGATAGCCGGAACGGGCTTTGTCCGGTTCGGTGAAGTGGCCCGCAAAGTCGGTGCCGACGAGTTGTTCGCGCGGCACTCCGGTCGCCTTGACCGTAGCTTCGTTCACGTCGGTGATCTCGCCGTCCGCGTTGATTGCCATCAGGGGGTCGGGGGACAATTCAAGCAGGCTCCGCGCATATTGGGCGACTGCGGCCAGGCGCTCCTCGGCCTGCCTGCGTTCGGTGACGTCGATTACCGAAGTCATCATGTACAGCGGTCTTCCATCCGCGTCTCTTCGCAGCGAGGTAGCCATGTCACCCCAGACGACCGTGCCATCCTTGCGGATGAACCGCTTGACGATTCTTGCCGAGTCCTTTTCTCCGGAAAGCAATGGGTCGATAGCTCTCTGAGTCAGATCGATGTCTTCAGGGTGGGTGACGTCCTGCCACCTGAGTTGCTCCAGTTCCTCTTTCGTATACCCAAGCATCTCGACGAACGCCCAGTTCGGACGGAGCTCCCCGGATGGAAGAGTCAGGGACTTACCGATGGGTGAGTGGTCGAATGCAAGCCTGAACCTTTCCTCGCTCTCGGACAGCGCCTGCTCGGCCTGTTTGCGCTCGGTCACGTCGCGGAAGACCGCGAACGAACCGGCGAACCGTCCGTGGGCGTCGAGCCAGGGCGAGGCAGTGACGACCGTGATTCGCCTGGTCCCGTCCGGGCGGGTGATTTCGAGGTCGTAGGAATCGGTATGACCGGCGCCTCGCCGGGCGGTCTGCTGCCGCACTATCTCGGTCTGCTCGGCGTCGAGGAAGTCAAGCAGGTTACGGCCAATGAGACCGCCGCGCGGCACTCCGAACAGCTCATCCGCGGCGCGGTTCGCGAAGAAGAAACGCTCAGCCGCGTCGCTGATGCCGATGCCCTCGCCGATCTCGGACACCAACCGGCGATAGCGTTCTTCGCTTTCGGCCAGCGCGGTTTCGACCCGCTTGCGTCGGGTAATGTCTCGGACGAGTGCGGCGAGGCCGACCACCTTTCCGGCGGCGGATCGTATCGGGCTCCAGTCGAACTCGTACCATGTGTCGGTTCCGGGCTGGGGCTCGACCGTGGTGAAGCTCTCACCGGCCAGGGCCCGGTCGAAGCCGCGCCGCACCGCTTCCTTCACCGTCGGGATGTTGATGACGTCGAGCGGACACATGCCCCGTTTGATGTCGACGCCATAGAGTTTCTTCATCTCCAGTCGGTGGCTGGCGTTGAAGGACGTGTAGCGGTACTTGCGGTCAAGTGTGAGAATGTGGGTGTCGGTCGGGCTTTCAATCAACGCCTTCAGGATAGCGTCCTGCCGGCGCGCTCCGGCGTCGGTCCGCCTCGGCGTGGAACGTCGCTTCTTAACTGGCATGATTACTAACCTCCTGTCTGCCCGCCGGTGGAACGGCGGCAGCCGGCTCGGGCAGGCTCACGCTGGCCGTGCGCACTTCTTCGTTCACGGGTTGAACCCGAGTCGTTCTCGCTTGATGTCTTCGACCGCCTCTTTCCAGTCCTGCTGTTCGCCGTAGCGATAGCCGATGTACGCCCCGCGCAGAGTCCCGCCGAGGGAGAAGGCAATCAGCGGCAGGTCGAGGGTGAAGCCGTCGTGCCGGATGATGATGGTGTCCCATGCGTTCGGATGGAACACTATGCTCCGGACAATCGCGGTGGCGAGCAGGCCGACGCTGGTCCCGACCACCCAGCCTGAGGACACGCCGAGGAACGTGCACAGCGTCCGGTTGGAAGCCGGCATCCGCTGGCGGACCATGAGATCGGCAATCGGGTCGCCGAAGAAGTCGTATCCGGCGACGCCCTTCCGTTTTGCCGTCTCGGTCAGGCTGCGGTGTGCCTGGGAGTTGCCAAGCAGGATTCCGGTGCCGGCACCGACTGCGAGTCCGGCTCCGGCGTCGGCAGCATAGGTTCCCTGATTCACGTCGTAGATGTCAACCGAGTAGTGATACCAGTGCTTGGTGTCGGTCAGACAGTCCGATATCAGCAGCGACTCCGGCTTGCTTTCCACGAAGCTGATAGCGCTCATTGCCCCGATTGTGCCGCCGCATCCGAGGCCGCAGGCTACGCCGGTCAGTCCGTCCACGACGCGACTTGTCCATGCGGCCGGCGGCGGCGGGCTTACGGGATAGGCTTCGGTGGCCACGGGTCTTTGGCCGATTCCCTGCCAGAGGTCGAAGTACTTCGCCTGCCCGCCCGGCAATGCGGCGAGTTCGGGAACGATGTCCTCGAAATGGTCCACATAGTAACCGATGCGCCGGAATTGCTCTTGCGTGATAGGGTACTGCTGCGCGGCCTGAGCTGAGTCCGCGGTAATCTTCAGCAAGTACGTGCTGTCCGGCATCCTGAGAAAGACCGCGGATGTGAAGTCCTCGACCCCGGGGAACAGGTGGAACGAGCGGCTCGCCCGCGCGTGAATCTCGGTGCCGAGGCGCGGGCTTACGGCTACCACAACCGCGGTGTCATGAACCGGAGGTAAGGGTACTACCCCCGTATGATGACTGTCCCCAGGTTTGGTCGCGGTCAGGGCTGCCAGCAGAAGGATGAACATGGGTCAGAACCGGAGATCAACGAGGTTGGCGCGTACAACCGGCGACACCTGGCCTGAGGCCGTTCTGCCCGGCGCAAGGGCGACCGATGGCAGTCCAACCTGGACCGAAGCATAGTGGCGCGCGTTGGCCGGTTTGCTGTGCTCGTAGCCGAGTACCGCGCCGGTAGTCGTACCTGCAACCGAACCCACGGTCGTGAATAGACCGGCCGGCAAGCCGGAGTTGGACAGCAGCTCGTCCAGGCCGAACCCCACGGTGTACCCGGCGAGGTTGCCGACCAATGCCGCGCCCCATGCCTGCGACAGGCTGCCGCCCGGGCGCTCCTGTTCGCCGGCTGAATACGCGCCGTAGGCTGCCGCCGCCGGGGTGGCTACGACCAGCGATACGATGGCGGAGGTGAAAGCGATTGTGGTAGTGGTTCCCGAAACGGCGTCCGAGCCATGCACGGGTGTGAAAAGGTCAAGGCCAATCTGACCGAAGGTGTAGGCCATGAACGCATACAGCGGTACGATCCCAATAACGCCGCCGACCAGCGCGCCGCCGAGCGCGGCCCTAACCTCGCCACCCGAGCCCGCAACGTGCGGCCGGCCGCCGGCGGTTGTCGAACTCAGCACGGCGTGGTTGGCTGCAATCCATCCGGTCCGGCTGCCGGGCAGCGCGACCTCGTACCAGCCCTCGGACTGCTCGATAACATGGTAGGAATCGCCGGCCCCGGTGGCAAACAGGACAGTGGCAAACGGGTCGGGATGCTCGTAGACCCGACAAGCCTCGTCAATCACCCAGGCGGTGCGGGCAACGTGGGTTGTGTCAACGGTGTTTTGGGCGGAAAGGATGCCGGCGGCCAGGGTCAGGACAGCCGCCACCCGCACGGCAGTCGAACAGCACGCCCCGCCGCCGCGGATTCTGTCGCTCGCCCCGAACGTCCCAATGGGAAATGAGGCAGGTTTACCTGCATCATGTGCTTGCATAGACGTACTAACCAGCCCGGTCACTGTTCGATTGTAAACCCCGCGGGCCGGGATGTCAAGCGGTCGAGTTGAATCCGGTTCGCCGCGCCTCGACTACGGACATCCCTACTTTATGACGTACCGCGTGAGCACATAGGGGTCGGCCGTGTCCGCGGCTTCGCTTATCTCGACCCAACCGACTCCGGGCGCGTAGGAATACGTGGCCATGTCAGTGACCTCGACCTGAACACAGTGCTCGAAGGTGCCCGCCGGCACGGTCAGCGTGACGTCGTTGGCGGTGATTCTGAGCGTCTCCGACGAGTCGTCTGGTTGCACCGTCCACGACTTACCCACGTCGAACGGTTCCTTCAGCCACCGAGTATAGCTAGTGCTCGCCGTGTCAGGTGCGCTGTCGGACTGAGTGAAGTATATTCTCAGCTCGCCGTTCCGGTGCGTGAGCCAGTTCGCATAGTCGGGCTCCCCGGGTGTCGTTAACTTGTAGAACGTCATACCGCCAATGGCGCGTTTGTCACTCACTTCCAGGGTCATGGAATCGGAGGGTTGGCTTGCCCGACTCATGGACCATTGGTTCCCTACCGCCAGAGGGAAGTAGTTCTCGACCGTGCGGTCAGGACCGAACAGGTGACAGCCTGCCAGCAAAGCCACCGCCGATGACGCGGCTGCTGCCAGCTTCAGAAGCGGCCAACGAGAGCGTGTGTGCACGTTACTATTGATTTCCGTCTTACTGCTGGTCATCTCATCTCCTTGTTGCGCAACGCCGCTGCAGGCATTCACGGTTTCTCGAACCTCGTCGCACTGGGCACCGCGGGATTCTAGAACTTGCAGGCGGGGGTGTCAACGGAGAAGGTGCTGGGGGGCTGGTGGCTAGGGTTTAGGGATGAAGGCAGTCGCTGCCGGCGGTCGGCTGTTAGCCGTGGTCTCGCTTGATGTCCCGAAGCTTCCCGAAATACGGGGCCTGTCCCTAATTGTCCCCAGACACTCTGTCTGGCAGTAGCGCAGCTGCCGCCGCTGCCTGTAGGTGTAGCTCACTGAATATCAGGTCCGCGCCCCATGCCTGCGCCGCCGTGAAAGCCAGCCTCCTGTGCTGCTCGGCATTCAGTTCGCATTCGGGCTTGTATCCTAAGTCGTGATTCGCCTCGCTCCAAGCGTGCTGAAAAAGCGTCTTCACCTGGAGTTCGAAGAACGTCGGCAGCTCCGACCTCGGTTCAATGAGCACATCGTTGGGTAGGAACATGACGTAGTGCCTTCCGAAGTAGCCGAAACTGTACTCTGACTCCGGCGTGACGTCCCTGGCTTCCACATGCCTGAAGTACTTCTCTGCAGCGGCAGACACGCGAGGCACATCATCCGTGTAGAACGTTATTATCCTCGCGCCGATCTGGTCCTGGATCTGCTTCAGCGGGTCAGTGTACTTCAAGGCGCCCTTCTCCAATCTCGAGGCCTTCTCTAAGAAACGGCTAACTGACTTCGCTCGTGCCGAAATCCGGTCGATTCGGGGTTCGCCAGCGAGACAGCCCTTGATGAATTCCTCTAGTTGCCTGGCGACGGGAACGAGCAGCCGTTCGTATCGGTCACGATAGGCTTGCGCTAGTTCACTCATCTGGAGGCTACCCTTAGACGCTGGTCCACAACCCGGCCGCGAGTCGAGAACTCGTACTCGTCATCGGTTTCACTGATACGCCGCTTCGTGACGCAATCGTCGAACCTATCCATCGGTGCAATGATCGTGGCCCCACTGCTGATTGATAGCGAACGATACCGGACATGCTTGCCGTATTCCTCGTTAGAGAACTCGAACATGTCATTCTGGCATGTCGGACTTCTGAGGTGCTGGAGCAGCTCGCGGCGCGCGGCCTCCGAAAGGTTGTACTGTTCCATGAACCCAGCAATAGACGTCATTTGTCCGTGGAGAGTGCGAGCCAGTAGTGCGGCCCCCACCAGTTCCTCCTTCACATCGAGGTCGGTGGTCTTTTCAATCGCGTCCTTTATCGCCACGGCGAGCCGCCGCGTTCCAGTCGCCGACGTCGTTCTGAAATCTGACAACAGGAACTCCTTAATCCAGTAACCCGAGAGCGCAACCGGGCTGTTCTTGATCTGCCGGTCGATGGCTCTCCCGGCCCAGAAGTCAGCGTCGAGACTGGTGCCCTCATATACCACAGCCTTGTAGGTGGCGGCATTCTTCATGAAGACCTTCTCGATGAACTCCACGCGTAGAGCGTTCCGTTCCTCTTCCGCAATGATACCGAAGTCGGCAGGGAACCGCGCGATGCAGACGCGCTTGACCTGTCCCTCGCTGCCTACCATCACAAAGAGCAGGCCCAGATTTGACCTGTTCGTCGTGACTGCTTGCAGGCGCGCTGCGAGTGCGCGAGCCAGGTCAAGATGGTTCTGCCGGATGAGGGCGAGTATCTCATTCCGGCAAGCGTTGTTCTGCTTGTTACCGGAGGGAACGAATGCGATCTCTATGTCGCAGTCAGTGGGTGCTGACTGGAAGTGCTTGTCCAGCATGCCAAACAGGCTGCCGTTGAGGGGTATCAGAGTACCTCCAATCGGAGGTTGCACCTCAAGATGCTTGCCTGGATGCACCAGGAAACTGAACACTGCTTCTACGTTCATGTGCCTCCTATCTCACAACACCAAGCCGCGCCCATCTCGCTTTTAGACGGAGAGGTAGTTCCCCTCAGACACTCTTAGCGAGTGAAGTGGCATCTCTCAGTGACCTGATTCCGGGGACGTAATTAACAATTGCACTTCCGTCAAGGCCGGGCGGGGTTTGGGTTCCACAACAGGGCGAATGTTACTTCTGCGGGCCGGGAAGTCAAGGCTGCGGGATTTGACGGTGGATGCGGAGTGCATAAACTGACAGACGTTGGAATCTGAACGGACTGAAAGTCCAGGTAATCCGTTAGTCGTGCGTGGCGGTGTAGCTCATGCCTCCATGCCGGATTTCATAGCTCTCATGCGGGATGTGCTGGACAAGGGCCGGTCAGTGCGGTTTCAGGTGTGGGGTACGAGCATGACCCCGTTCATCAGGGACGGGGATGTAATTACCGTCGCACCGGTGTCGGCCGAGAGGGACATCGGACTGGGCGAGGTCGTCGCATACCTGCAGCCGTTGCCAACCGGTCAGTGGCTAGTGGTACATCGGGTAGTCGGTCGTCGCGGATCTAGCTTCCACATCCGAGCAGACTACGCGTTGGGTGTATACTGTCTACCGCCAGTTCGTCCCGAGCACATCCTTGGCCGAGTCGTGAGAATCGAGCGAGGCGGCAAGGACATCAGGTTCGGGCTCGGCCCGGAGCGCTGCGTGATTGCGGTACTATCTAGGGGCGGGCTGCTTCTACCGTTGCTGCGTCACGCCAGCCCGTTCTAGCCGACGAAAACGTCGGTGAACGCGGCGATGAGGGCGTTGATGATGAAGAACGCGAACCATGCCCACGCAGCGTCACCGGCCTCAGTTCCGTTAGCGAAGATCGGCATGATCACGGCGACTATAACGAACACTACAGCTAGGCCCCAGCGCTTGTGGGCGGGGGTCGTCGAGCGAGGGGTGCTATTCAACGATGCCCTTCTGTGTCCTGTACCTACGCAAGAACTCGACCAAGGCGATGATCTGCCGATTCTCAGCGCTAGTTCCGTCGATGTCGCCTAGTTCAAGTCTACAGACTTCCTCGGCAGTGGGCTCCCGGCTTGCGTCAGGAATCACGGACTGCAACACCTCTGCGGCGCGTTCAGGCGCGGTGCCTAGCACAACGGCCATGAGTTCCAGGTCGGTGAGCTCAGCCTTGCGGCCCTCTTCAATCATCATCATCAGCGCGGCCAGGTCGGGTCGGGGCTCATTCACGTTCGGATTCTAGGTGCAGCGGGAGGGCGAGTCAAATGGACGGCTGGCGTGGAGCGGCTGGCTTGGTATAATCCATCCATGGACCGCGTGAAAGAATTAAAGGCCCTCGGCGCTAAGATACGGAAGCTCCGGGAGGCCAAGGGCATTTCGCAGGAAGACGCTGCGCGGCTCGCCGGCATCGACCGTTCGTACTACGGACGTATCGAGCGCGGACTCATCAACGTGTCGGCGGTTTTCCTGCTGAAGATCGCCCGCATGCTCCACTGCACCGTCGGTTCCTTCTTCCCGCCCGCAGGATAGCGCCAGGTCACTCGATTGCCGACTCAGGGACTTGTCCACATCAAGCTGCCAGCACGCAGGGCATACTTGTGCGTCTCAGAGGCCGCGACCACCGGTGCCGGTGCATGATGCCTAATAGGTTGACTGGCGCTGGCCGGGCATATACACTACAAGCATGAAGGTAGCCCTTCGCCCCAGCGGGGGCCGAGGTGAGTACGAGCTCGCCGGTACCCAAGGCGGGGTTCACGCGTCGGATTTGATCGAGAAGGACATCACTTACGAATTCGCACCGGACCTAGTCGTACCCAGCGGAACCCAGGTCAGACATCTGGACGGCAAGACTCGGCTTCGCACCGTTCAGGGGGGAGTTCACGGCTACCGGGCTATTACTGCATTGCTGCTTCTGCCAAAGCCAATTCGGGAGATAAGACGTACTTCATCTGGCGCAGTCAACTTGAGCGACAAGCGCTACTCTGTCCTTTCAATCGATGTCGACGTTTCAGAGGTTCGACCCGGTTCCGTCATACTGCGACCTACAGCGCTCATGGCGGGCAACAGCACCGGGAACACGCGCAACCTTGGGTTCGTGAGTCGCCTCGACCGGATCGAGCGCGTGTGGGCGGCGGCCAGGACCGAAAAAGGGGAGCTAGCTCTTCTCGTACGGAACCATGAGCAGGCCATCCGTACGTGCACTGGTGATTTCAGCCCGGTGGAGCACGCCGCACAGGCTATCTCGGCCGCACTGCATACGCAGGGCGACCCACTGGAATCGCTCGAACGGAGGTTTGTGGGCGAATCGGAGCCCCAGACCGAGGAACCGCGCTTGGTCATACCGGAGGATGATCCCACCACGTCGCCCGAGGCAAAACGGAGACTGATTTCAGAATGGCGTCTACAGGCATCGAGGGGGGCTAAGGGAAGAGCGTTCAGCCTAAGGGTGCGCGAGGCATACAATCACCGCTGCCTCTTCAGCGGTACAAGGCTCCCGACCACCACCCTATTCAAGCCACCGGGCGTCGTTGCCGCACACATACTGCCGTGGCGTCACTACGAACTGGATGGCGTAAACAACGGTTTGTGCCTGAACCACCTGTGCCACTGGGGGTTTGACGTCGGACTGCTGCGGCTGGACTACGATTCAAACAACGGCGACTACAGCTTGAGCATACCTACCGAAATGGTAGAGCACGCGCGCGTCTCTCAAGCAGACATCGAGTATTTCAGATCCCTCGCCGGCCCAGTGCCACGAGCTAGGCTTCCCCACTCGACTAGAGACTGGCCCAGCCCGAGGTACCTGAAGTCGTTCAATGAGGCGATCGCCGTCTAGAACATCTGAGAACGTGGCCTAGCCTGCTATGGATTGCGTGGCAGAGCCAAGGTGCGTAGGTACTGCCTGACCTGACGTGCAAGCCACTCGGCCACTGGTGGCGTGACAGCGTTGCCGAGGGCGTAGTAGCGCTTAGCCTCCAAATCCCGTTCGGGCAGGCGAAGTCTGCCGGGCAACGTCCACCCATCCGGGAAACCCATTACGCCCTCGCATTCACGTGCCGTCAGGCGTCTGACCCGACCAGATTTAGGATAACACACGTACGTACGACTCCAGTCCGTGCCAGTGTGCCTTGCAGAACAGGCGTACAGGCAATAGGCTAATGCTTGGTGGACTGGGCCTTCTCCGCAAGGGTCTCCAACGATTTCCTTAAAGGGGGAAACAGTGGCCGTTTCATTCGGTTCGCCCTCCTTAGCATCCCCACCGCGGCGTTCGGGCTCAAATAGTAGTGAGGCTGGACCTCTCCAGTCTCGATCACACCCAACAATGAACACTCGACGGCGCGATTGGGGGACTCCGAAGTAACGGCTGTTAAGAGTACGCCATCCAACAGCATACCCGAGCTTGGCCAATGCCGAAATAAGGACTTGGAAGTCGCGCCCTTCGTGCGAATTGAGTAGACCATGCACGTTTTCGATGACAAGAACCTTGGGGCGCGTTTTGCCAGCCAATCTAGCAAACTCGTAAAAGAGGCCTGACCTACTTCCCCCGAGTCCCTTTCTCTTGCCCATGCGCGCGAGAGAGAGGTCTTGGCACGGGAAACCGCCGACCCAAACGTCGGCAGGAACGATAGCTGTCTCATTTGTGATGCTCCTTATGTCTCGGACCCGAGGCACGTCCGGCCAGTGTTTCTCCAGTATGTCCAGGCAGAACTCGTCTATCTCACACTGGAAGCCTATCTCAAATCCAGCACGCTCGAACGCAAGGTCGAACCCCCCTATGCCGGCGAAGAAGGAGTTCACCCGGTATTTTCCTCCAGTCGTACCCATGCTGACTCTAGTCGCCACTCAACGGGCGGTGACTCGGTCGCGCTTCCTTGCGGGCTCCAATGCCAGCGCGCTGTGGCAGCTGCAGGAATGAACGAAGCTTCGATGTCAAAGACTCCTTGTCCTGCGATTGGCACTCCCAGACTACGGACACGACATAGCCGAGTTCTCGCAGCGATCCAAGCGCGGCGCGTTGGCGTACCCGGTTGCGTCTGATTTTCTCGCGCCAGTAACTCACGTTGCTTTTGGGTACGTGGCGACCTCGCTTGCAGCGATGCCCATGCCAGAAGCATCCGTGCACAAACACAACCTTGCGGCGCTGACGCATGACCAGATCTGGGGTGCCAGGCAGGCTGCGATCATGAGTCGTATAATGCACTCCCATCCGGTCGAGCACCTCTGCGACAGCCCGCTCCGGCAGCGTGAACTCGCTCTTGATCCTCGCCATGTTCCAGCTGCGCCTAGCTGGCGAGAGGTTGTCAACCACGGGCTTCTGCACGGCAGAGCGTGCCTGTCACAAGCTCAGCCCGCGCAGCATGTAGGCCGGCTCTACGTCGAAGGCCTTTGCGATTCTGAACAGGTTCTCGACCCCAATGTTCTTCTCGCCGCGCTCGACCTGACCTATGTAGGTGCGGTGGAGGCCGGCTTCTTCGGCTAGTTTTTCCTGGGACCAGCCCTTCTTCTGACGCAGTTCCCTTATTCTACGGCCGACTTTACGTACCACATCGTCAGGCATACCGAGCATTGTGCCAGAAAGATGCCTATCGGTCTACAGCCTATTGATAGCACCGACGAATTGGCCAGAGGGGGCGAGTCCACGCCGCAGTCAAGCCGAGGGCCGGGCGGGAAGTCGGGGCTGGAGTCATTGCTGGAGCCATGATAGGAGCTACTGCAGGGGTCATGACCGGCGTTATTACGGGAGCCATGATAGGAGCTATGGCTTGAGCTATGACCGGAGCCATGACGGGAGCTATGGCGGGTATCATGGCTGGAGCTATGGCCTGAGCTATGGCGGGAGTCATGGTTTGGGTCATGGCCGGAGCCATGACGGGTGCTATGGCAGGAGCCATGATCTGTGCCATGGCGGGTGACATGACCTGAGTCATTGCCGGTGTCATGACTTGAGCCATGACACGAGCTATCGCTGGAGTCATGGCATGGGTCATGGCGGGCCTCATTGCCCCCCATACCGCTCCCTGGGGCGACGGGGTTATCCCGGAAACCTGCACTTTTTTCCGAGAACTCGCGTATCAATAGCTGTACGGTGATGTATGAACAAACATGATTGCCATTCGCCAGATCATGAGAGCCCGAAGGAGCTAAGGATAAGGGCGATTGTGGACGGAGTCGTGAGCGATGAGTCTCAGAAGCAGGCGTATGTAGCATTCGCAGAAGAACTTATGCTGGCGGAGCGCCGCCCGACGCGGCTGGATAGTCCAGAATTCAGAAATCAGATACCAGAATTCAGAATGCGAACCGGACAGAATCCGCTTGCCACGGGCCGTCCATTTCCCGACTACACGCGGCGCACGAAGAACGTCGTCGCTAAGTGGTTTCGGAGAGGGTTGAGCGGACGGTTGATGTGGCTTATCGGTCAGGAGGTCCTTTTCGGACAGGAGGTCCATCATGGAGGATAGAGCGAGCGAGCGGGCCGAGCGGATGGTGGCCAATTACGCGGCGAGGCTGCGGGCCGGGCAGATGGGTGCGCGCCGTGACGGGCTCACCGAGGTGCAGAAGAAGCGTTACGCAGCGAGTATGGAGATCGTGAACATCGAGCGGCGCATGGCCGGCCAGGTACTGGATACAGCGGGCGTGGCGACCATCGTGCGTCCGTTCTACTACAGCTTCACTTTGAGACTGGGCAAGCTCTGCCGGGAGGGATGGTCCGATCATTCCCGCCGGCAGGAGGCGATGCTGCTCGTCGCGACGTGGGAGTCGCGGGGGCTGACGCGGGCCGTGCTCTACGACATTGCGCTGAATGTGTTCAATCTAGACCTGGCCCATGAGGGCAAACCCGAAACTCGAAGCGCGAACGACGAATGAAGCGGAGTCGGGGTTCACTTCATGACATTGACAGCAGGCAGGGGAGATGTAGCATTTTTGTTGTATCAGGGCGGAATCTATCAGGGCGTCCGGTACGTCGGCGCGCGCTGTCCGGCAACGGGCCGGCCGGGAGAATGGCGCCGGAAGCCCTGTTAGTCGATTTTGACCGGTCCGCGGTCAGGCGCGCCGGCGGATTGTCCGTGGCCGAGATGGGCGTAACTCAGGAGGCGTTTGATGAGCGACGCCGAACTTGTTAAAGGGATTCTCAGCGGGACCGTGGATTTCGAGGTCCTCTGGGAGCGTTTCTGGGAACGGGTAGGAAGCTGGCTGCGCATCTGGGTGAGCGATGGTGAAGACCGGCGGGACGTGCAGATTTGCGTGCTGACCCTGGCCTGGCAGCGGTTGGACCAGTACGACCCGAGCAAGGGCAGCCTGTGCACGTGGCTCTACCGGATGGCGCGGTCGGTCGCATTCTCGTTCCTGCGGAAGAAGCGTTTGAAGATGCGGAGTCTGGAGGAGCTTGTCGGCGTGCGGGAACCCGCCTGCGAGGGGCCGGCGGAAGAGCACGATCTGGGCGAGCTGAAGCGGGCGCTCTGGCGGGCGGTGGGCGAGTTGCCCGAACCGGAGCAGGCGGCGCTGGAGCTTTACTATCACGAGGGATACGCATGGGCCGAGGTCGCCGGGCTTCGGGGGACGTCGATCCGGACGGCGAAGTTCCACGGGGCGCGCGGCCTCGTTTTGCTCAGGAACAAGCTCGCGTGCGACCGTTGCCGGCTGGGGGTGCTGTGAAGAACGAATCCAAGGACCCGGATGACATTGATTTCACCGACGCCGAGCTCGATCTGTTCGGCGACTTCACCGATGCGGTGCAGCGCCGGGAGAACCCGGATATCGAGGAGTACCTGGCGCGCTGCCCTGAATCCCGTGACAAGATGCGGACGATACTGGAGATGGCGCTCCTGCTCGACCGCGAGATGAACCGGTTCCGCGGTAAGTACCCGCACGTGGACCTCAAGCGGCTGAACGAGCTCAGGCGGGAGTCCCGGCAGAAGTAACGCACGCCACGACCTTTCTCGACCCGGCCGACAGGGCCGGGTCACTTTTCTGCACTTTTTTCCGGGAGGCCGCGTATCAATAACCAAGGACAAGAGCTCTATGACAATCTGGAGAACCGGACGCGAGGGCAGTGATTGCGGGCCGGGGACGTGAACTCGGGCGAAAGGAGGTGATCGATATGCCAATTGACCCGACCAAGCGGCTCAACAACTGGAACTCGAAGTACAACCTTGAACGCGTGAACGCCATCCTCACCGAGAAGCGGCCGACCATGCTACAGAATATGAGCGCGGTGCTTCCCCTGCTGGCCGGAATGGAGCAGCAGGTGAAGCAAGTCTGCGACGGAGCCGGAGTTCCCACCATCCAGTACCCGTTCTACCTCTGCTTCGGTCGCGAGATGTGGGCGCTTTCCCGGAGGGACATCTCCGGTGAGTCGTACGCCCAGGAGGCGGCGACGCTCATCGCCAAGTGGGTAGCGCGCGGGCTGTCGGCGCCGGTGCTGCAGGCCATCCGCTCCGATGTATTCAACGTGTCCGCACCGATATCGCCGTGACGGCGAAGGCGAACGGCCAGGCACGGAGAACTGAAGGACGGCTCGGTCTGGATAGGCGGGCGGGGTCGCGCTGCCGGACTCCGCCCGCCGTTTGACGAAGAACGAGAAACGAAGAACGATGTACGAAACTGAGGGAGGTGATTGACATGGTGTACATAGTGCGAGCGCTGGTCTTTCTGCTGGAGACGGCTCTCAACGCCTCCGGCATGACCATGACGCTCGCGGCGGCGGACAACGCGCCGCAGGGCGGCACGGCGTTGGGCACGGCACCGGCCTTGTCCAAGCCGGTGCGGACGCTGGTGATCACCAGGGGCCAGGGCGAGACGATGACGACCTTCTGGACCGGCTACTGGACACTGGCGACTTAGGCTGGTGGCTCGGTCTGCAAAGCGGGCGGGGTGCCGCTGCCGGCCCCCACCCGCTCCGGTTTCTTGACTCCATGGCCGTTCCTGATAGAGTCAAGCACCTATGAAAATCCACGAGTATCAGGCTAAAGAGATATTTGCTAGCTTCGGGATTCCGGTTCCCCGGGAGCGGGTGGCGTCGAAGCCGGCTGAGGCAGGGTCGCTTGCCCGTGAGTTGGGCATGCCGGTGGTCATCAAGGCCCAGGTGCTGGTCGGCGGCCGCGGTAAGGCAGGCGGCGTGAAGAAGGTCGAGAGCCCTGACCAGGTGGAGGCCGTGGCCGGCAGCATCCTTGGGATGGATATCAAAGGACTGAAGGTGAACAAGGTTCTCGTGTCCGAGTGCGTGAACATCAAGGGCGAGGCGTACGTGGGCATCGTTGTTGACCGCGCGACCAAAGCACCGGTGTTGATGGCTTCCGCCGCGGGCGGAGTGGAAATCGAGGAAGTGGCCAAGGCGACGCCGGAGAAGATACTGAAGGTAGCCATTGACCCGGCCGCGGGTCTGCTCGGGTTCCAGGCGAGGAACGTAGGTATGGCGCTGTACGGGGACGCGAAGCTGGCCCGCGATTTTGCCGGCATCGCGCAGAAGTTGTACCGCATCTTCGTGCAGAAGGACTGTTCGCTCATCGAGATAAACCCGCTGGTGAAGCTCGGGTCAGGCAGTCTGCTCGCGCTCGACGCGAAGATCAACTTCGACGACAACGCCGATTTCCGGCACAAGGAGTGGGAAGTAATGCGCGACCTGTCGGCCGAGGAGCCCACCGAGGTCGAGGCCAAGGCTGCGGGTCTCACTTACATCAAGCTGGCAGGTAACGTCGGCTGTGTGGTCAACGGGGCCGGGCTCGCGATGGCGACGATGGACCTGATCAAGCGCTACGGCGGGGAGCCGGCAAACTTCCTCGATGTGGGCGGCTCGTCTTCGCCGGAGAAGATGGTGACCGCGATGCGGATCATCCTTTCCGACCCGAACGTGAAGGCCATCCTCATTAACATCTTCGGCGGTATCACCCGCTGCGACGACATCGCGACCGGACTGCTTCACGCCCAGGAGCGGGCCGACATCAGAGTCCCGCTGGTGGCGCGGTTGACCGGGACCAATGCCGAGAAGGCGCGGGAGATCTTGAAGGGCAGTCCGGTGACGTCGGCGGAGACGATGGGCGAGGCCGTCAGGAAAGCGGTCGCGTTCTCGGGTGGCGGGAAGTGAGGAGTAAAATGTTAGATGAGAGATGTGAGATGTCAGAGGTGCGGACACCGACCGAAGTCAGAAGGCAGAGTTCAGAGGGCAGAATGCAGAAGTGCGGACGCGGAACGGAGCTCCGATGAGTATCTTTGTTGACAAGAATACCAGGGTGATTGTGCAGGGAATTACCGGACGGGACGGGGCGTTCCACGCCAAGGCGATGAAGGAGTACGGTACTAACGTCGTGGGCGGAGTGACACCGGGCAAGGGCGGCCAGCTCGTGGAAGGCCTGCCGGTGTTTGACTCGGTCGAGGAGGCGGTGAAGAGGACCGGAGCCAACGCTTCCATCATCTTCGTTCCGGCCTCGTTTGCCACCGACGCCATGTATGAGTGCATCGCCTCGAACCTGGACCTGGTTGTCTGCATCAGTGAGGGCGTGCCGACCATGGACATGGTGAAGGTGCTCGACTATGCCCGGGGCAGGAAGACGCGCGTCCTGGGCCCGAACTGCCCGGGCGTGATTTCGCCGGGCAAGGCCAAGGTGGGCATCATGCCTGCGGCCAGCTTCAAGCCGGGCTGCGTCGGCGTGGTGTCGCGTTCCGGGACCCTGACTTATGAAGTGGCGAGCCAGACATCTGAGTTCGGCCAGTCGACTGTCGTTGGGATCGGCGGCGACCCGGTCATCGGTACCAACTTCATCGACTGCCTGGAGCGGTTCAACGCCGACCCCGAGACAAGAGCGATCGTTGTCGTAGGGGAGATCGGCGGCACCGACGAGGAGCGGGCAGCCGAGTGGGTAAAGGCAAACTGCAAGAAGCCGGTGCTCGGATTCATCGCCGGTCAGACCGCGCCGCCCGGCAAGCGGATGGGACACGCCGGCGCCATCATCTCCGGCGGTTCGGGTACTGCGCCGGAGAAGATCAAGGCATTCGAGGCTGCCGGCATCACAGTTGTCTACGAGCCGGACGAGATCGGGCCGAAGCTGAAAGCGAGACTCTAGGCCAAGTCCCAAGTCACAAGGACAAAGGACAAAGCAAAGGGAAAGTACGAAGGCAGAACCGGAGGCCCGGCGTTGCCGGGCCTCTGTTTCTTGCGGCGTGATGAGGCGACCGGGAGGACAAGAAGATGCGAAGAGCGCCCCGCAAGGGGCGCTCGTAATTCTTGCGGCCGAGGCTACTTGGCTTCGGCTAGTTGCTTTTCACCGATGGCAAAGCCCTGCTCGAATGCGTCGATGTTCTTCTGGAGCAGGCGGTCAGGCACGGTGCCGGGTATCGAGTCGAGCACGGCCTGTTTGGGTATCACCTTGGTGATGGCGACGATGAAGCCTATCATCACGAAGTTAGAGTAGAGCCGGTTGCCCAGCTTCTCAGCGATGCGGGTCGCGGCGATGGCGTACTGCTTTATCTGCCCGCGTACCGTGTGGGGTTTTACCAGGTCTTCTTCGATGAGCAGGATGCCGTCTTCTTTGAGTTCAGGTTCGTACTTGTCGTAGGCTTCCTGGGACATCGCGACCAGGATGTCCGGGGTGGTCAGGTAAGGGTAGAGGATTTCCGTTTCGGATACGACCAACTGGGCCGAGCAGGCGCCGCCGCGCGCCTCCGGGCCGAAGCTCTGGGTCAGCGTGGCGAACTGGCTATTGTTGATTGCCGCCGCTTTGCCGAGGGCCATGCCGATGCGGATGATGCCCTGGCCGCCGAAGCCGGATACTTTGATCTCCATCAGCGGGATCCGAAATCGGATTTTACCACCAAGGCACAAAGGCACAAAGATGATTTGGACGGAGATGTCGTTGCCGGCTTGGTGTTCTTGGGGTTCATTCTATTTGTCCTTGGCCGGGTCCATTGGGCCGACGTAGGGCACGAACTTCGCGCCCAGCGTCTTCTTCATCTGGGCGTCCATCATGTCGAGGTAAGTCGGCTCTTCCTTCTGGACAAACTTGCCGACGATGATGTCCTGCTGGAACTTTATGTCGCACTCGCGGGTCGAGGCGAAGTTCTTGGTGATGGAGTGGTCGTGGTAGAATTTCATCAGGTCGAGACCGGAGCCCAGCCGGTTGCGCCGGGCGTACACGGTCGGGCAGGGGGAGATGACCTCGATGAAGGAGAAGCCGCGATGGAGCAGCGCCTCTTTGATGGCGACCGTGAGCTGGCGGACGTGGAGCGCAGTCCAGCGGGCAACGTAGGTCGCGCCGCAGGAGTCGACGAGGAACGGGATGTTGAAAGGGCGCTCGAAGGCGCCGTAGGGCGCGGTCGTCGCCTGGGCGGTCTGAGGCGTTGTCGGCGCAGCCTGGCCGCCGGTCATGGCGTAGTTGAAGTTGTTTACGCAGATGACCGTCAGGTCCATGTTGCGCCGGGCGGCGTGGATAAGGTGATTACCGCCGATGGAAACCAGGTCGCCGTCGCCGGAGATGAGGCACAGCTTCAGTCGCGGGTTCGCCACCTTCAGCCCTGTCGCATAGGGGATGGCGCGACCGTGCGTTGTGTGGAAGGAGTCGTACTTCAGGTATCCGGCAGCGCGGCCGGTGCAGCCGATACCGGAAACCACGACAACATCCTCACGTGGAATGGCGCTTTCCTGTACTGCCCCGATGAACGCGGTGAGGACCGTGCCGAGGCCGCAGGTCGAGCACCAGATGTGCGGCATCCGGTCCATGCGGAGGAAGTCCTCCATCGGATGGGAGTCAGCGGTGCCGCGCTTGCCGATAAGTTGATTGGGGTTCACTTCGCCCCCTCGAGAATGGCCTTGAGAATGTCGTTCGGGTCGTGGACCCAGCCGCCGCAGTGCGGCACGAGCAGGGTCTTGCACTTTCCGCCAGCCGCGCGGTCCATCTCGCGATACATCTGGCCGAGATTGATCTCCGGCATCACCAGGCACTTGACCTTGCCGGCCAGTTCGCGGATCTTCTTCTCCGGGAACGGCCAGACCGTGATGAGCCGGAGGAATCCGACCTTGATACCTTTCTTGCGGGCGTCGCCGATTGCCTTGGTGGCGACGCGCGCGCTGATGCCGTAAGCCACGACAACGACATCTGCGCCTTCGATCTGCTCCTCTTTCACGATCATCAGGTCATCGGCGTTGTTACGGATTTTGTCGGAAAGGCGCGAGACGCAGAGGTGCTGGCACTCGGCAGTGATGATCGGGTAGCCGCGCTGGTCGTGGGTCAGGCCGGTAATGTGCACACGGTGGTCATCGCCGGCGCGTATCATCGGCGGCACGCCGTCCTTGTCCGGTTCGTAGGGAAGGTACTTATCCTTGGGCCCGCGGTACCAGCGGCGAGGCCATACTTCTATCTCGTCTGCTGCCGGTATCACAACCTTCTCGGTCATGTGGCCGACACATTCGTCCATCATGAACATGACCGGCACGCGGTACTTCTCGGACAGGTTGAAGCAGGTGACGGTCAGGTCGAAGCACTCCTGCGGGGATGAGGGGGAGAGCGCGATAATCTCGTAGTCGCCGTGCGAACCCCAACGGGCCTGCATCATGTCCTGCTGTCCGGTCAGGGTCGGGAGTCCGGTGGACGGGCCGCCGCGCTGGACATTGACCACGACACAGGGAGTCTCGGTCATTACGCCAAGTCCGATGTTTTCCTGCATCAGGGAGAAGCCGGGGCCGGAGGTGACGGTCATCGCCTTGGCGCCTGACCAGGCTCCGCCGAGGACAGCGGCGATGGACGCAAGTTCGTCTTCCATCTGGATGAACGTGCCGCCGATCTTCGGGAACCGCTCGGCCAATCGTTCCGCGACCTCAGTGGAAGGGGTAATCGGGTAGCCGGCCATGAACCGGCAGCCGGCGGCGATAGCGCCTTCGGCGCAGGCATGGTCGCCGTCGAGATAGTGCGCGCCAGTCAGGACCGGGCCGCGCTTCTTCTGGTTCATCGTCCCTCTTTCACCGGCCCTGGTTCGGCTGTGGCCTCTTTCTCGTCCAACGTGTTCCAGATAGCGAACTCGGGGCAGAGGGCCTCGCAGAGCCGGCAGTTGACGCAGTTCTCCGGGTGAGCGACAACCGGCGGGTGGTAGCCCTTGCGGTTGTATTCATCGGATACCTCAAGCACCTGCTTGGGACAGTATGCGATGCAGAACCCGCAGCCTTTGCAGCGTTCGAATATCACATGGACATTGCCGTGCGGAGCCTTCTTGCTTTCGGCGTCGAGGGGTTTGCGCCAGTACTTCATCGTGGGTTGGGACGGGAATTATAGGCACTGGTCCTGCAGGGTCAAGCATTATTGGGGAATCGCGCATCGGCTGGATGACTGGACAAGTGTCTAGGCTGCGGTAGTATTCACCAGACACGTCAGATCCGCAACGCGGTGCGCGAAGCCTTGCCGGATCGAGGCGTGATGACGGAAGAAGGACTAAGTACAGGAGGCCAACATGAAGAAGTGGCTGGTTCTAGCGGCAGCCGCCGCGGCTCTGATAGTTGCCGCGTGCACCACTATTGATACGACTCCACCGACCGTGAGCATCGTGGTTCCGGTCAGTGGCGACACACTCGCCAAGGGCAGCATAGCCATCAAGGCGCTAGCGACCGACAACAAGGCAGTGGCCAAGGTTGAGTTCTATTTGGACGGCTCGATCTTGGGTACTGATAACGTCGGCGGTGCCGGCGACACGTTCCGCTACACGTGGGCCGACACCGCAGCGCAGACTGCGGGTAGCCATACCCTGGCGGCCAAGGCTTACGACAACGCGAGCACCCCGAATACAACGACGTCCGCGACCGTGACCATCTACATCGGCGGCGGCAGCTCGACCGGCGAGACCGACCACACCGAGGACATCACGGGCGGTGACTCGACGTGGTACCCGTCCGGCAACCCGCACGTCGTCATGAATACTATCCACATCAACCAGAACGGCAGGCTCATCGTCAAGCCGGGCTGCATTGTGAAGTTCGCAACCGATGCCGGCTTCGCGGTTGGCAACCAATCGGCAGGTGAACTGGATGCCGTAGGCACGGCCGAGTCCACGATTACGTTCACGTCCAACAACACGACACCGAACTCCGGCGACTGGACAGGGTTCGACTTCTACGACCAGACGCGCGCAAGCACACATCTCAGCTATTGCGACATCAACTACGGTTGCTATCCGAACTGGGCCGCAGTGATTCTCGAAGGTGACCAGACCATCGGGATTGACCATACGACCATCCACCATTCGTCGAAATACGGCATCGAGCTCAATTCCGCTGGTGCCTACATCACCGGGTTCACGGGCAACACCATCACCGCCTGCGACAGCAACCCGATCTTCAGCTACCCCGGGAAGCTGAGCATGCTGCAGGGCGGCAATACGCTCACCGGCAATGGGAAGAACGCAATCTTCGTTTACGGCGGTGACGTCGCCGAGACCGGCACCTGGCTGAACCAGGGCGTGCCGTACTTCCTGTCCGACAACGTCTATGTCAGCAGCAGCAGCGGTGCCTACCTGACGATCGCGAAGGGAACCACGGTCCAGTGCGGGACCGGCGTTCACATCACCGTCGGCAACAACTTGCCGGGAGGCCTGATTGCAGACAGCGTGACGTTCACGAGTTCGGCAACCAGCCCGCAGAAGGGCGATTGGTACGGTATCTGGTTCTACCCCGAGTGTACCGACGCGCAGTGCCAGTTGACCAGGTGCAACATCGGGTACGGCGGCGGTGATATCGAAGGTGACATCTGGCTTAGAGACGCCAAACCGAACATCACCGGCTGCAGCATACACGATTCGAAGGGGTGGGGCGTCGATTGCGAAGGTCCCGAGTTTCCTGACCCGGATTCGCTGTTGGCACATAACACATTCGCCAACAACGATTCCGGCAGCGTCCTTCACCCATAGTTCGCGGCGAGACTACCTTGACAGGAGGGGCGGCCATGCCGCCCCTCTCCTATTATCGGCCTGCGGGTGTGGGTGCGCCCGGTCGCCATGAAGGCGAAATGACGCGCGGGCCTGAAGTCCGTTGTTGGAGCCGGGCGCGGGCGACTGAGAACTCGCCGTACTTATCATTAACCTTATCGAGGTTCTCAAAGAGCGAGCCGACGCGGGAGTTGTCGAATGCCGCGGTTTGCTTAAGGTCGCGGACCAGATTGGAAACGCTGATTCCGAGAAGTCGCACCAGCCGAGGCGGTTGGTATAGTTCCCTGAAAAGCTTCATGCCGACCTGGTGGATGCGCAGACCGTCATCAATGTAGTTCTTCAGGCTGTGCTGCTTGATGAAGGTCGAGAAATCGGCATAGCGGAGCACGAGCGATACCGTCCGACCGGCAAAATTGTCGTGACGCAGGCGGCGGCCGACCTGCTCCGACAGTTGCAGCAGGTGACGCCTGATTTCTGCGAGGTCGCGGGTGTCTCTGTCCAGCGTGAATGAGTGCCCCATTGATTTCGTCGCGGGTTCGTGGATGTAGGGGAGAACGGGGTTTTCATCAAGGCCCTGGCCCATCCGTTTGAGATGCGAGCCGTTGATGCCGAAGATTCCGGTCAGCTGCTTTTCCGGATACCGGCCCAGTTCGCCGCAGGTTCTGATGCCGAGCCGGTTCAGCTTATCCTGGGTCTTCGGGCCGATGCCGCACAGTTCCTGTACGGGTAGATTTTCCATTAGCCCCGCGACTTGAGGCTGGCTGATAGTAGTCAGGCCATCGGGTTTGTGCATTTCGCCTGAGAGCTTGGCCAGGAGCTTGTTGGGGGCTATGCCGATTGAACAGGTCAGGCCGAAATGCTCTTTGATGTAAGCCTTGATACTGCGGGCGATTTCCTCCGGGCCGTGAAAAAGGTGCGCGGTCTGGGTCACGTCGAGGAACGCTTCGTCAATCGAGAAGACCTCGACCCGGTCGGTGAACGTGGCATATAATGCCAGAATCCGGGTCGAGGTATCAACGTACTTGGCCGGAGCGCCGGAAACGAGGATTATTTCCGGACAGAGTTTCTTTGCTTCGGGTATGGTCATCGCGGTCTTGACTCCGCGGCGCTTGGCTTCGTAGGATGCGGCAGCGATGACCGTGCGGCCATCCGGATCCCCGCATACGCCGATGGGCTTGCCGCGCAGGAACGGGAACGTCTGCTGTTCGACCGACGCGAAGAACGCGTCCATGTCAACGTGCATGACCACGCGCTCACGCGCGATTCCCGATTTCCGATTTCCGATTGCCGATTGCCCCAGACTAGTGAAAGCCATCGGGGTCGGTCGTTTTGCCTTTTGGCTTTTGTCTTTTGACCTTTGACTTCACTCTGCGTACGTCCCGGTTATCGTCCAGTCCAGCGCCTTCGCGTTGTAGGCGAGTTCGAATACATTCGCGCCGTCGGAAACCGTGAAATGGTAGACCTCGGCTTGGCCCTGAGTTTCGCGCCAGACATAGGTGATGTTCTGAACCCGGTACTCCCGGTTACGCCAGATGAACATGAACGGCCGGAGTTTGTCATGTGGGAACTTCGGGTCGCCAGTCTCGTTGTATATCGCATAGACCTTAACATTCTCACTTAGGCGTTGATGCGTCATCTCAGTCTCCTCCGGTTCAATAGAAGGGGACACATCCGCGACACTTTCATTGTGTCGCTCCGTAAACTTATTTCCTTCTCTCATACTGCCTTCAACCGGCCAGAGTGAGGTCTGGAACACTGCTGTCGTACTCATGATTTCCTCCTTAACGATAGTTGCGGAGCAGGCCGACGACCACGCCGATTATCCGGAAGTCCTGCCGGTCCGGGCCGACGATAATCGGCTCGAACTCAGGATTCTCCGGCTCGAGCACAACCTGGCCCGGACGCTGCTGGAGGCGTTTGATTGTAGCCTCGCTGCCGAGGAGAGCGGCAACGATCTCGCCGTTCTCCGCGGCAGTCTGCGGTCGGACAACCACCATGTCGTTGTCCATGATACCGACGTCCTTCATGCTTTCGCCCTTTACTCTGAGCAGGAAGCAATCGCGGAACCGACTGAGCGAGACCTGGGCCTCGACGTTCTCAATTGCGAGCAGAGGAGAGCCGGCGGCAATCCGGCCGATCAGCGGCAGTGAGTCAGGCTGGTGCGCGGTCGAAAGACCGCGGGCCTGCCTGGGGGTACGCTTGAGTAAGCCTTCGTTTACGAGTATGTCGAGATGATATTTCACCGCCTTTGTGCTTCTGATTCCAACCGCCATACCGATTTCCCTGATGCTCGGAGCACAACCATGCTCATTGGCGTAGGTCCGAACAAACTCCAGAATCCGACTTCTGCGGTCCTTATCTCTGGTAAACATACGTTTACATAGTATCTAAGATGGGCTGGCTGTCAATCGGTGATTTGCGATTTGTGGTGAGTTTCGTCCGAGGCTGCAGGATATTATATATCAATATGTTATATGAGACAGCGCCATCTAACTATCCACTGAATAGCGCTGTTGGGTGCTGGGGGTGGCACCGCCCACCGTACTTGAAACGAACTTGGAAGTGGTCCTCTACGCGCCCTCGACATGGCGATGGATGAGGCGGAAGTCACGTCATCGGAATCGCAGTGATTCGAGCGTCTTGAATTTGAGGCCTGCGGTCAACGGTTTGGGCACCGTACTTCTTCGGGCATACCTGGCGTTCTGTGTCATTTGCCAGGCCGCCTCATTTGTTGACGGGTGTCAGCAAGCGGCTATATTTAGCGCGTGACACAGAAAGTGGCCCAGTGGTCTAGTGGTCCCGTGGTCGAGTGTCTCGGCTTTGCGGCACTTGATTCCTTTTCCCATTTGCCCCTTTATCCCTACCCTTTTCCATGCTGAAAGGCAACGTCACTATCGGCGGCCTGGTTGGGCTTCACGCCCGACCCGCATCGAGCTTCGTCCAGTTGTCGGAGCATTACTCGTCCGAAATCCGCCTGGTTAAGGATGGGATGCGCGTGAACGGGAAGTCCATCCTGGCCATTCTGACTTTGGCCGCATCCAAAGGGAGTGTCGTGGTGCTTGAGGTCCAAGGTGAGGATGAGCGCGAGGCATTCGGAGTGCTGAAGAAGAAGCTTGAAACACTCGACCAGGATGGCGGTTAGAATGCAAAAGAGCTTCCGGGGTGTGGCGGTCTCTCCGGGGTTTGCGCAAGGCGTATCCCAGGTCTATCGGCCGTACACGCCCGCACCGAAGGAAGTTGTGCTCGGCCCGGGGCAGGTTGCCGACGAGTTGAAGCGATTCCGCCAGGCGCTGCATGCGGCGGAACGGGAGTTGCACACGCTCCATACGCAGGTGAAGCGTGATCTCGGCCCCGACTTCGCCGACTTCATCGAGGTTCAGCTCACGCTGCTCCACGACGAGGAAGTCGTCAAGAACACCGAGGCGTTCATCCGCGAGGCCTTGCGGAACGCGGAGTTCGCTTACTCCCAGACCGTGAAATTGATGTCGGAGCCGGTCGCCAAGTCCGAGGTCCCGTTATTCAAGGAACGAATGTTGGACATCGCTGATGTGTCGAACCGGGTCATGCGCCACCTGCTGGGTGATGACTCGCGTTCGTTGCTTGAGGTCGCGCCGGGCACCGTGATCTTCGCCCACGACCTGCCGCCGTCGGAGGCGGCGTTGCTCGACCCGCGCCGGGTCGTGGGTCTCGTGCTTGAGGCCGGGGGCAAGACTTCGCATACCGCCATCATGGCCAAGGCTAAGGAGATTCCCGCGGTCATGGGAGCCGGGACTGTCTGTGAGGCGGTGACCGACGGTCTTCGGGTCTTCGTGGACGGGTTTCGTGGGGTTGCGATTATCAACCCGACCAAGAGTCGGCTGCGTGCGTATGAAGACGAGATTGAGCGCCGGCGGGCATTCCGTGAGTCGCTAAGCGCCCTCGCAACGACTCCGCCGGTCACTGTGGACGGCAGGACAATCGACCTGTCTGCCAACATCGAGTTCATCGCCGAGGCCAAAGCCGCAAAGCGGTACGGCGCGCGTGGGGTCGGGCTGTTTCGCACCGAGTACATGTACCTGGCCAAGCGCAGGCAACCGACCGAGGAAGAGCAGTTCCTGGTCTACTCCGAAGTCGCGAAGATGTTCAAGCCGTACCCGGTCATCATCCGTACGTTTGACCTCGGTGGCGACAAAGTGCTGGCCGGATACACCGAAGCGAATCCTTTTCTGGGTTTGCGTGCTATACGTTTGACACTTAACAGATTAGACCTGTTCGGAGACCAGCTCCGCGCAATCCTGCGTGCTTCGGCGTTCGGCAATGTGAAGGTGATGTTCCCCATGGTTTCGACCATCGAGGAGCTGCGCCGGGGCAAGTTGGAGGTTGAACGGGCGAAGGGGGTTCTGAAGGCGAGAGGGGTTGACTTCGATCCGGACTTTGAGGTGGGGGTGATGGTCGAGACGCCGTCTGCGGCAATCATGGCCGACCGGTTGGCGCGCGAGTGCAGCTTCCTGTCAATCGGGTCCAACGATCTCACCCAGTACACGCTCGCAGTGGACCGGGGCAATGAACACGTGGCCAAGCTGTTCGACCATATGCACCCGGCGGTGCTGCATCTTATCAAGCAGACCGTTGACGCCGCGCACCAGCAGGGGATTTGGGTCGGCATGTGCGGCGAGTTTGCGTCAGACCTGCTAGGCATGCTGGTGCTCCTCGGTATGGGCGTTGACGAGATGTCGGTGTCTCCGGGCATGATTCCCGAAGCCAAAGGCATCATCCGCAATATTGATGGCGGGGTCGCGGCCGAGATTGTGGCCCAGGCGTTGAAACTGGGCACCGCGCTCGAGGTTCAGCGTCTGCTCCGGCGCGAGATGGACCGGAAGTTCCCGCATCTCGCCGGGTTCCAGTTCGAGGAAAACAAAGGGAAGTGACGATTGTCGAGTGACGAATGACTAGCGGAACTGACCGGATGCTGGAGTTGGTGATGAGCCTGCCGGACCAGATAGCGTCCGGCGCCAAGGCAGCTTGCTCGGTCCGGATCGGCCGTGCCGGCCGGTTCGACGCGGTGGCGGTAGCCGGCATGGGTGGATCAGGAATCGGTGCGAGAATCGTGCAGGGGTTGCTGCTGGACGAGTGCCGCCTACCGGTGTTTGTCTGCAACGACTACGACATTCACGCCGCGGTCTCCGCCAAGACCTTGTTTGTAGCAGTCAGCTACTCGGGCAATACGGAAGAGACACTGTCCGCATATGCGCAGGCTCGGAAACGAGGCTGCCGGATCATCGCCGTCACCAGCGGCGGCGAGCTGGGTCGCCTGGCGTCAGGCGCCGGCGAACCGATCATACCGGTCCCGTCCGGCATGCCTCCGAGAGCGGCGCTGGGACACCTGTTTTCGACATTGCTCGTGAGTCTTGAGCGGCTACGGGTCTGCAATAGTCAACAGGCCGGACTCGAGGAGGCGGCGCGACTGATGCGAAAGAGGCGTCGGTCTTGGCTGACAAAGGCTGGCACCATTGCCAAACATGTGCAGGACCGGCTGCCAATCGTCTATTCGACCAGCCGGTTGCTCGACGCAGTGGCGGACCGCTGGCGCTGCCAACTCAATGAGAATGCTGGCGTGCTGTGTCACACCAACTGCTTCCCGGAGCACAATCACAACGAGATCGTAGGGATGGGCCGTCCCAGACATCCGGGACGGAATGCGGTCGTGGTTGCCCTGCTTGACCGCGGCACACATCCGCGCACCCGGCTTCGACTCGAGTCCGTGCTCGATATCACGGAGACGGCATACCATCTGGCCATGCGGCTGGAGAGCGAGGGACGGTCGCGCCTGGCCCGGGTGTTCTCGCTCATAATGCTCGGTGACCTTGTCTCGGTCGAAATGGCGCGACTGAATGGCAAGGACGCGATGGAGATTGAGCGGATCGATGAATTGAAGCGTCGCATGACGCAGAAGCGAGGTTGAACCGTGCAGTTCAAGGCAGTGATTCCCGCCGCGGGAGAGGGCAGGCGACTGAAGCCGCATACTCATACCACTCCGAAGATACTTCTTCAGGTAGCCGGCAAGCCGATTATCGGCCACATCATGGACAGGCTGCTTCCCGCCCGGCCGGACGAGGTGATTGTCGTGGTCGGGGCGCAGGGCGACCAGGTCAAGCACTACCTGACGAGCGAGTACCGCTGTCCGTTCCGGTTCCTGCAGCAGACCGACCCGCGGGGGCTCGGTGATGCAGTCTACCGGGCCAAAGAATCATTTTCCGGCGAGCCGGTATTGGTCCTGCTGGGGGATACGATCGTCGACCTCGACATGTCCAGGATGGTCGGCCGCGGCAACCTCATCGGCGTCAAGGAGGTCGCGGACCCGCGCCGGTTCGGGGTGGTCGAACTCAGGGATGGATACGTGAGCCGGTTCGTGGAGAAGCCGGACCGACCTCAAAGCAATCTGGCCATCGTCGGCGTCTACTTCTTCCGGGAATCAGGCCACCTGTTCGATGCGCTGGGACGCCTCATCGCTCAGGGACGCACGACCAAAGGCGAGTTCCAGCTCACCGATGCTCTTCAGTTGATGGTCAATGACGGCACGAAGATACGTACGCGCACCATCAAACAGTGGCTGGACTGCGGCACGCGTGAGGCGATGCTCGAGACCAACCGATATCTCCTGACGAAGGAAGGTCACTACAAGTCGAGGGCCGGAACGGTGATCATCCCGCCGGTGTTCATCCACGACCGTGCGAGGATACAGTCCTCGATCATCGGTCCGAACGCGTCGATCGGGGCCGATGCCGACATCCAAAGTTCGATCATCTGGGACTCGATCGTAAACCAGCGCGTGGTTGTTCGACACACGCTGCTTGAGGGCTCGATATTGGGCGAGAACTCGGTCGTGCGCGACAGCCCGCGCAGGCTCAACCTCGGCGGATTCTCCGAGTTGGAGATGGGATAGCGTCGAGGAAATACCCAAGCCCGAATGACAAATTCCTAATCTAATGAGGAGAATGACCAAGCGCCACCCGGCATTGGCCATTCGACAGTTGGGGATTCGCTGGGAATTGAAAATTGGTCACTAGTCATTCTCTGTCACCTCTCCGATGTTGACGTTCAGGGTAGACAAGACCGATTCGCTTGCACGCCTTGGCCGGATGAACCTGCCTCATGGCACGGTGAGCACTCCCTGCTTCATGCCCGTTGGTACCCAGGGTTCGGTCAAGACACTCACCCCGGCCGAAGTGGTCGAGGCCGGCGCGGAGATCATTGTCTGCAATACATATCACCTCTACCTGCGTCCCGGGCACAAGCGGGTTCAGGCTGCGGGCGGAATAGCGAGATTCATGGGCTGGAACCGGCCGGTTCTGACCGATTCCGGTGGTTTCCAGGTCTATTCGCTTGCGGCGTTGGCCCGGATAAGTGACGAAGGCGCCGAGTTCCAGTCGCACGTGGACGGCAGTCGCCACCTATTTACACCCGAGGTCGTCGTCGAAATCCAGGAGGCGCTTGGTTCCGACATAGCAATGTGCCTGGATGAATGCCCTCCCTATCCGGTCAGCCGACCGGTCGCCGACGCAGCGGCGGCCCGGACCTCGCTCTGGGCTGAACGGTGCAGCCGGGCCCGCAGGCCTGAGACAAACCTGTTCGGCATCGTACAGGGAGCCACTTATGCCGACTTGCGGGAGACGAGCGCGACGTCGCTGGTGGCCTTAGATCTGCCCGGATACGCAATCGGCGGCCTCTGCCTCGGCGAGTCATCGGATCTTACCTATGACATGGTCGGCCGTGTGACCCCGCTGCTTCCACCTGACCGGCCGCGCTACCTGATGGGCGCCGGCTATCCGGAGGACATCATCGCCGCGGTGCGGCTCGGCGTTGACATGTTTGACTGCGTACTGCCCACGCGCAACGGTCGCACCGGTACCGCGTTCGTCAGTTCGGGCCGGGTGGTCATCCGCAACAGCCGGTACGCTGATGACCTCGGAGCGCTTGACCCGCTGTGTGACTGCTACACCTGTCGCAGTTTCTCGCGCGCGTATCTGCGTCACCTGTTCATGGTCGGAGAGGCGCTCGGCCCGAAACTCTTGACGCTACACAATGTCCGGTTCTACCAGCGGTTGATGTCAGACATCCGTGCCGCGGTGGAGCGGAGTGAATTCGATGCCTGGTCTGACGAGTTCCTGTCGCGCTACCGACCGAGTGTGGAGCCGGTCGAAGAAGCGAATGCCCGCTAGTCTCGAGTCAAGGAGGCAAGAATGAGACAGCTAGTGGCCGTACTGGCCGCGATGGCCGCCATCGCCGGCCTTTCCTGCGGAGGCGGCAGCGCCGCCAAAGGCGGCAATACCATCAAGGTCGGGCTGGTCGTACCATTGACCGGCGACGTGAAGACGTTCGGCGAGTCCACCCGTAATGGTGCGATGCTTGCCATCGAAGAGGCGAATGCCGCCGGCGGCGTCAACGGCAGGAAGATAGAGATGGTCGCGACGGACGACAAGAACGACCCGACGGAAACCAGCAACGCCGGCGCCAAACTGATCGACATGGACCGGGTCGTGGCCGTCATCGGCTCGGTATCGTCCAAGTGTTCGGTCCCGCTGTCTGACAAGTGCCAGACCGCGAAGATACCGATGATAACGCCGACTTCGACCAACCCCAAGGTGACGGTGGGGGAGGACGGCAAGCGGAAGGACTACGTGTTCCGTGCCTGCTTCATCGACCCGTTCCAGGGCACGGTCGGGGCCAAGTTCGCCGCGGAGAGCCTGAAGGCGAGGACCGCGGCGGTGATGTATGACGTGGGCAACGACTACTCGAAAGGGCTGGCCGACTACTTCAAGGCCGCTTTCGAGAAAGAAGGGGGCAAGGTGACCGCGTTCGAGTCCTACGCCAAAGACGACGTGGACTTCTCGGCTATCCTGACCAAGGTCAAGCAGTCAGACCCGGGCGTCCTTTTCATCCCGGACTACTACAACAAGGTCGGCCTCATTGCCAAACAGGCGCGGCAGTTGGGCGTCAAGGCCGTGTTCCTCGGCGGCGACGGCTGGGATTCCCCGGAGATGGTCCAGATAGCGGGCGATGCCATCTATGGCGGGTATTTCACGAATCACTACTCACCCGACGATCCTCGGCCCGAAGTGCAGGAGTGGGTCAAGAAATATCAGGCCAAGTACGGACAGAAGCCGGACGCGCTGGCTACGCTCGGGTACGACGCCGGCCTGCTGCTGATTCAGGCATTGAAGAACTCGCCGCACGCGAAGCCGGACGAAATCAAGCTGGCGCTGGTTGCCATCAAGGACTTCCCGTGCGTGTCGGGCAAGATCACGTTTGATGAATGGGGGAATCCGATAAAGAGCGCGGCGGTGCTGCAGTACACCAAGGACGGGCAGAAGTACGTCACCACCATGAACCCCTAGCTCGTACCGCGGTACGACTCACCGGGGCGGCCCTGCGGCCGCCTCTTTCATTCGGCAGAGAACCGGCGGATGCTACGACGCCGACGGGCGCGCCAGCAGCTCGGTTATCTTGGCCAGCAGGTCTTCCGCGTCGACGGGCTTGAGCATGAAGGCGTCCGCGCCTTCCGTGAAAGCGTGCTTCATCTCTTCGGGATCAGAGAGGCCGGTAATCACGATAACCGGCGATGCGCCCTTGTCTTCCTTCAGCGACGTAAGCACCTTGTGGCCGTCGATACCCGGCATCCTGATGTCGAGCAGCATCAAGTCGTACGCGCCGAGTCCGTACACTTCGAGCGCGTTCTTGGCCTCGCTCACACGGTAGCCTGCAGTCTCAAGAGTCTTCCTGAGCATCCGACGATAGGTCGTGTCGTCGTCGACGATCGCTATACGTTTCTGCTCCATCGCTGTCAGTCTAGAACCAAAAGCACGGTAGTCAAGCCCCGGCTGACCGAGCTGGTGCGTCGCCGGCGCGATTGCCTACCACGTCACGTCGTGTCCGAACAACTCCGCCGACGTGCCCGAGGTCGTTCGTTCCGCATGGTACGACGTGGTGCCGTTGACATCGCGCTGCCGGGAGTCCCTTTCCGAGCTGCCGCTAACGCGCAGGGAAGCTGAGTTATAGGAGAGACTCACATAGGTCGTCGCCGTTGACCAGGAGCCATCTTCGTTGATGACGCCATCCAGGGTAAGGTCCACATTCAGGTTCGATGAAGACGAGGTAGCGGAGATGCGGCAGTTCGTCAGGTCGTATTGCAGGTGCGCGGTCTCAATACCGGTGCCCGAGTCATAGCTCGTGGTTCCGGTAATGTGTACCGTGCCCTGGCCGTACGGCCCGCCGGCAGTCGCATCGATAGCACCGACGGGCGTGCCGACAACGTTCTGATTGTAGATGGTTCCTACGCCCTGCATGATGCCCCAGGCGACGTCACCGTAGAACGAATCGTCGCTGTAGCGCGGCCCTGAGCACGCACTCGACAACACAAGTAACGCCGCCGCTGCGAGCACGACCGGGGGCCGTGCCGCCGGCCCGATAATCCAGCGCAAGATTCCTGACATACTTATCTCCTCGTTCATTCTTAGCGTTCAAGTCAAACACAAGTCTCGGCCCAGTCGCATGTCTGCAGAGTGGTCCGCACCTAATGTACCAACACCTGCCGCAGGCAGGGTATTCCACCGCGTGCCCGGATTCTAGAACTCGCGGGCGGGAATGTCAAATGGGAGGGGAGAGGGATAGAGGGATCAAGTGATCCAGGGATCGAGTGAGCGGGTGCGGAAGCGCGCGGTTCATGATGCTCCGCCGCAGGCAGGTGCCGTCCGATGGCTCAACCACGGGGATTGGCCTCTGGCTCAGGGCAGAGGAGAGGAGGGGAGAAGTAGATTGAGGCTCTGAAAGCAGAGGTGGTCAGGCGGCTTGAGCTTGTGCTTGAGTCACGACGCAGTCGCGCTCCCTTGACGCGATCCGGGCTAGAAATCTGGGGAGAGTCCCGCTCTTTTACACGATTACGAAACCCGACCACCTTCTCATACCGCGCCCTTACGTGTCTCGGATTAGGGAAGTGTCATCACTTCTCAGCGGCTAACCAGGCCGCGACTGCAACGGGCGCCGTGATCTCAAAAGCCGCCACCTGCACCCAGGTGCCTCCTCTATTTCGTCTTCAGGGCTTGAATTCGCTCGTGTGCCTTCGCCACGAGCTCACTGTCCTTAGCAGGCGCGACGGCAACGAAATGCTCATAGCCGGCAAGCGCGTCAGCCGCGCGTCCCGCGTGCTCGCACGCCTTGGCCCCTTAATAGAGGGGCGCGCGATAGCTTGAATCCAGCTTGAGCGCCTGGCTGCAGTCCTGAATGGCCGCGTTGTAATCTCCTTTGCCATCGTAGGCGATCCCGCGGTTGTAGTAGGCACCGCCGAAGTTCGGATTCAGCTTGAGCGCCTGGGTGCAGTCCTGGATGGCCAAGTCGTACTGGCCCTTGTGACGGTAGGCAATCCCGCGGTTGTTGTAGGCGAGGGCATAGTTCGAATCGAGCTTGAGCGCCTGGGTGTAGTCCTGGATGGCCAGGTCGTAGTAGCCTCTGGCGTCGCGGTATAGCCCGCGGTAGATGTAGGCGCTGGTGTCGTTTGCATCCATAAGGAGCGCAGAGTTGAAGTTATCGACGGCCACATCGTGCTGGCCTTTGTCCCAGTAGGCTAGCCCGAGGTTGTGGAAGTGGGCGGCATCCGAACCACTCAGCACCAGCGCCTGTATGTAGTCCTGGATGGCCAGGTCGTAATCGCCTATCACTCTGTAGAGGTACCCGCGATTGTCGTAGGCGAGGGCGAAGTTCGAATCCAGCTTGAGCGCTTGGGTGTAGTCCTGGATGGCTAGGTCGTAGTCGCCTTTGTCGTCGTAGGCGATCCCGCGGTTGTAGTAGGCGAGGGCATAGTTCGGACTCAGCTTGATCGCCTGATCAAAGTCCTCGATGGCTTGGTCGCAGTTGCCTTTCTTTATGTAGGCGTTCCCGCGGTTGTTGTAGGCTATGCAGTCGTTGGGGTCGAGCCCTATTACCTCGGTGTACTGCTGAATCGCCTCATCGTCGTCGTACCTGTCAAAGAGGAAATTGCCCTGCTCGACATGGTCTCCGGACTGCTGGGCACGGATGGCGCCGGGCACGCCCGCCAGAATCATGATGCCGAGGATGAGGCCACTGCACGGCCTGGTGATTCTCATGTCGCCACTCCTTTCTACACAACCATGACTGCCTTGCTCCGAGATGGTTCCCGTCATCGCATCGCGCCTGCCTCAACGAACCAGCGCGGTCAAGGCCACTGTGGCTAAATGATAGACCTAAGCCGATGCCAGTCAAGCAGACGTGCGGTCCCCGAATCGACATTGGTCGACCAAGATGAACGGCTGCGGACGGGCGGAGGCGGGGGACAGACGGATAGCGCCCGACGGCTTGCGGCTCGCGGCGGGCGGGAACCGGTTTCGGCGCGGGATCCACAGCCAGCAGGCAAAAGCCCTAGTGTAGTGCGTCACACGCTTCTTTGCATTTGGCTATCTTGCGCATGATGCTTTCGACGGTGGCGATCCAGACGAATATGTGCGGGTTCTGGTTGCTGGTGGCGATGTAGTCCGCGATCGCCTTCTTCAGAACAGGTA
>DATJQV010000043.1 GCA_035505375.1 bacterium
GACGTCGGTGACGTTGATCTGCTCCTGCGCCAGCAGCACCGAGCAGAGGCAGGCGACTAAAAGCAATGGAATCGCTGTTTTCCTGGTCATAGTTTCACTCCCCCAGCAGCAAGGTGAACGTTCGTCCGCCCTGCTCCAGTGTTACGTTGTCACTCTCGATCTTGACTACCTTCTTGCCACCGATCTCATCTCCGACCTGCAGGATCTGGTCGTTGACCAGCGCGTACGGCTTGTCGCCTCCGAGCGTGACCGCCTTCAGTTTGAGATTAGCCAGTTCATTCACCGTGACCCAGTCGCGGACGAACGGGTCCGCGCCCCAGGTTACCGGCGGCAATACCTTCGGCGCCAGCGCGCCGGTTGTGTCCGCAGGCTTTGCGGCTGTCTTCACGGCCGTCGGTGCCGGCTGCGCCGCTTTGGCCTTGGCGCTGGTCGCCTTGGCCTTGGGGCCTGCTGCCTTGGCCTTGGCGCCCGTCGCCTCGGCTGCCGCTGCGCTCACGCCCCTGATCTCCGGCTGGGGCCGGAGCACGAAGGTGTAGAACGCCAGCACCGCCACGGCTATGCCCAAAAGAACAAGAATCTTCTGTCTCAAGATACCCCTTTCTGCATCAGGATGCCGGCAGACGCTCTACCAGAACATCGCATCAATCTACTTTCCTGAAGTCGGGACATACGACGCAGGCACCAGGCTCTCTCCGACTCGAACCGTGCTCTGCTTGCCGAATGCCTCAATCACAATGCGGTCGGGACTGATCTGGACTATCTTCCGCCCCAGCACGACGTCGCCGACCTGCACCTTTCGGCTGTCGACCAGCGCATAATTATCGTTGCCGAGCGCGACGATTGCCTTGAGCACGTACATCGCCGCACCGGCGCGGGTCGCGCCGCCGTGTCGGCCGCGGGCTCGGGCAAGCATCTGGGTCTTTTGTCGCGCCTGTCGCTTCATTTCCTTCTTGCGGGCCCGCTCGGCGTCACGGATCTGCTGCGCCTTCGCCTTGCGATCCGCCAGGGTGCTCGCCTTGAGCGTCCCGGCTACCTTGCCGGCTTTCGAGGTGGTGCTGCCGCCGGCCTTGTGAGTCGCGCCGGCGCTGCCACCGAACTGCGAAGAGTCAGCGAGAGCGGCCGTGTTCTGCGTCTGCGCCGCGCCGCCCTTCGGCCGCAGCAGAAAGAAACCGGCGATGGCCACGACGACAACCAGCCCTATTACAAGGACGATCCTTCTCATAATTTGCCACCCGTGGTCAGGCTCGAAGCAACCAGATTGACCAGCAGCTTGGCCTCGACTTCCGGGCGGATGTCGTCGCGCGCGGTGACTTCAAAGTCCGGCACGCGCACGAAATACGGGAACTTGTCGAGGCTCTCAACGTACTGGCCGATGTCGGTGTAGCGGCCCTGAACCGTGACCGTAAACGGCACCGCGCGCAGCGGCGTAGTCGGGGTCTCCTGCAGCATCAGAGTGTCGAGCGAGGGCGGATCGATTTCCATGAACTGCACCTTCCGCTCCGTCGCCATTTGCGCCAACTGCCGCAGCATCGACAGCATCTGCGAGCGCGGGACTACCCGCGCGATGAACTTGGCGTTCTCCTTCTGCAGTTCGGCCATGCGCTGGCGCAATTGGCCGATGCCCTGAACCCGGGCTTTCGTGTCATCGAGCTGCTTCTGCAACTGGGCAATCTGGGCGGCGTTGTCCTGCCGCGCCTTCATTCGCGGCTGGTACAGCGCAAACCACGCTGCGATTGCAAGAACAACGTAGACCCCCAGACCGATAAGCAGTATGCGTCTCTCAAGTAATGCCATGGTTCACTCCGTTACGCACTGGATTTCGAACTCCAGGACTGATGCGCCCTGGAGCGTACTCCGGTTCTTCGACATAAGCTGAACCTGCTGAAGTCCGGGGCTGTTCTCGAGGTCGATCATGAACTGGGAGAGGTCGATGTCGAGCAGGAAAGGTTCATCCGACACCATCCCCGTCATCTTCACCTTGTTCTGTCCGGTCAGAGCCAGGGAACTGAGCTGGATATTGGCCGGCACCATCGTCGTCATCTGGGCGAGCACCGGTACCGAGATGATCTGCTCGCCGACGACGCCGGTCAGACTCCGCTGCTTGGTCTCCATGTCCTTGACCTGGGTTTCGAGCGCGAAGTACTCCTGGTTCGCGTCCTCGGTAGCCTTGAGGTCGCGCTTCAAGCGGGCGACCTGCGCACTCGATGCCTGCGACCAGCCGGCCAGCAGGACGTACACGACGGCAAGGACTGCCACCCACAGAATGCCGAGGCCGACCGCCAGCCGGATGTCCCGGGCGACAAACTTCCCGGTCTTCATCTCCACCGGCAGCAGGTCGACCGCAGTGTGGTCGGAGAACAGGCCCAGCGCCGCGACCAGCCGGTATCCGGCCTCAGCCTCCGGCGCCGTGCCCTTCTTGTACAACCCGAAGTCCTTGAACGGGTCGAAGAGCTGGGCGGTAATGCCGAGGCTGGTCTGGATGTATTCGCGCAGGCCCTTCATCGCGGCGGTGCCGCCGCAGAGCAGGAGCCGGTCGATCTTGGTTTCGCCGAACTCACGACGGTAGTAGTCGATGGAACGGTTGATTTCCGCCACGAAGCGCTCGAGCGCCGGCCGCTGCAAAGTGGCCAGTCGCTTCGCCATGATGCCGGACGGCAGCCGTTCGGTAGAGTCTTCCGACGGCAGGCCGTACTTCCGTTTCATGTTCTCCGCATCGTAGGCGTCGAGCGCCAGCTGCCCTTCCTCGGTCGTGATGGCCACCGTCATGGCTTCGGTGATGGCGTTGCCGGCGGTCGTGATCGTCCGCGCAAGGTCAAGCCGCTCGCCCTTCATGAAGATCATGTCGGTAAACTCGGCGCCGATATCGAGCAGGCAGACGGTCTCGTCCGGCCGCACCCGGCCGTACTTCCTCACCGCCGCCTGCAGGGCGAAGGGAATCACGCTGATGCCGGACGGCTCGAGGCCGGCCTTGCGCAGCGTCGAGATGTGGTCGGACACTATGTCCTTCCGCGCGGCCACGACCATGACGTTGTCCTTGATCGCACCGGCCTCGCGCACCGGACCGAGGGCCTTGAAATCGAGAATCGCCTCGTCGATGGTGAACGGCGAGTACTTCTCCAGCCGGAGCACGATTGCATCCTTGAGCTCGCGGCGGTTCATCTTCGGGAACGGGGCCTGGCGCAGACTCACCGACGGCCCCGACACGAAGCTGAACACCTCGCCCGGTCGGTAATCCTTGACCAGTTCGCGCAGGATGGAAGGTACGTCGAACGCCTCGCCGATCTCCTTGAAGCCGTAATCGGTGATGCGGCCGCCTTCCAACTTCACGAACTTCACCGAATTGGAACCGATATCAATGCAGAGCGTGCCCTTGCCGCCGCCGCCGAACAGGTTGCCGAAGACGCTACCGGTTGCCAATATTCCTCCTTATGTCAATCGTCACGATGGATTCGGAACCGTGAACACTATCTCCGAGCCATCACTGAAGCCTATCTTAAACTGCTGTCCAACCACCTTGGCATCTGCGCCGCTTCCATCCTGATTCTGGTTGAAGTTCAGGAAATTGATTATCACTTGTCGCGCCATGCTGGCTGGAACTGTCACCGGCGTGAAATTAATAGCCCCCCCCGGCCCCACGCCGAGGGGAGGCGAGTAGGATGTTCCGTCGATGATGAACGTCATCATGTAGGCATTGGACGGGGACGTAATGAACTGCAGCGAATCGATGGTAATATCCTGCTTCTGCTCGTTCCCGATCACGATATAGAAGCCCGTGCTGTCCAGCTTCGGTACCGGCTGCCCGACAAGCACGAGCTTGGTCCAGAATGACAGGTTGAACTTCATGTCGACGACCGTTCGGGAGCGCGGCTGGCTCGTCACCCAGCGCGTGAGCGTCTCGCCGGACATGATTGCTTGCAGCTTGTGTATGCCCATCGGCACGCCCTGAAACCCGGTGGGCGAACCCGGCGAGAAATTGTAGTAGCCGCCGGCGGTCGGGATCAATGAGTCATACGCCTTCCCGTGGAGAATAGGGTTGTTGTAGTAGAACCTGATGCTGATGCTGCTGTCAAGGGTTGACCCCGGCGGGTTGCCATCCGCGTCGGATAGCGTGCCGGTGATTGTGTTCTGGCTCAACTGCGGCAGTGAGTCGGCCAGACGCATGGTCATCGAGTACTTGCCATTGCCCGTACTCATGAATGTGCCGGAACCAGAACTGAAACTGTAGCTGTTCCCCCATCCGTCCTTGAGATAGTCGGAGTCGGGTTCGACGCCGGTCGGATGCAGATAAGGGCCGTTCCAGATCGACGCGTCGCTGGTATTGGGTCGCTCAAGGAGGTCGAGCGGGACATCCGGCAGCCGTTCCATGTCTCCGAAGAAGCCGAAGTCCACCCGCCTCCCGTCATACGTAAGGTCCGGGTTACCGACCGCTGCCTGGACGAGCTTGTTCATCGCCTTCGTGGTCTGGTCAAACAGACCCCGGTCCCGGGTCGCGTCGATGGTCCTGAGCGCGACTGTGCTCAAGATACCGATGATGAGCAGCACGACCATCAACTCCACTAGGGTGAAACCCGGTCTAGATTCCGTCTGACACTTCCTTGTCATGGTACGCTTGGAAGATCATTCCAGTCTAGTCCGAGACGCATGTTGATACCCTGCATCCCGATACCGGGATAGACGGGAACATCTCGTGTCGTCATCACTGTGACGGACGGTGTTCCTGCACTGACATACATCGCCACGAGCCGCACCGTCCCCTGGGCGATGCCCGTGAACGTGAAGCTGGATGCGCTGGGACCAACGGCGATATAGCTCGAATCCATCTTGCCCAACACCGGCCTGTAGACTATCACCTTCAGGTTACCTATATAGGGAGACGAAGGACTCAGCGAGCTGCCGTGTTCATCGATAATCTGGCCGGATATGTTGTTCTCCATCAGGGCGCCATACGAGTAGATGAGATTGTCGGTCTGCCATCTTGTCGGGTCCACGAACCCGCGCCCGCCGTGGCTGCGCAGGAAAAGGCTGTCCTTTCCGTATGCCTGGTATCCGTAGATTATCGTGTCGCCCCAACCGTCAATCTCGTAAGCATTGGGAGATTCGCTGAAGGTCGACCGCAGGTACGGCCCCCGCCAGAGCGGAGAATTGGGAGGAGCGACCGCGAGTTCCACAAGGCTGTCCGGCATCCGGCCCATGTCGCCGACAAACCCGAAGTCGGCGCGCTGGCCGGTGACAATATAGTCGGGGTCGCCCTCGATGGCCTTGACCAGCGTGCTCAGCTTCATCGCTGTAGTCTGTGCCCGGCCCCGCTCGAGAGTTACGTCCCACGTCCTAACCGCGGCCGTCAGGACAATGCTCAATATCATGAGTACAACAAGAAGTTCGAGCAGGGTCACGCCACTGGTCCGGCCGCGAATCTGTTTCAACATCAGAACATCACTATGATGTCGTCGGTGTCCTTCGCCCCCGGAGTGCCGTTCCACAGTTGGTCCGGCCCGCGGCTTTCAATCCCGAGGGTCTCGCCGCCCACTATGTAGAGACGCAGCGTGTCGCCCCACGAGTCGTAGCGGTAACCCATGCGGCCGTCTTCCCGGACGTAGGGTCCGTTCCACCCCTTCTTTATATAGGGATCCCAGGCGGGCAGGATTCCCTTGCCGACATAGACGATGGAAGTGTATATCCCGGTGTCCGGTCTGCTGGTAGCAAGCTCGATAAGGTCGTAGGGATACCGCCCTACGTCGTTCTTGAATCCTGACGTGACCATCTCGCCGCTCATCTGGACGTCAGGGTTGCCGGCAATCGCATCACGGAGCACCCTTAATCCCTGGAGGGTCGCCACCCGCCGTGCGTTCTGCGTTATCCGGCCGGCTATCGTCGGAACGAAGAAAGCAAGGATCAGCCCCAGGACGGATATCACGACCAGCAACTCAATAAGCGTGAACCCGTGCGCGTTACGTGAAGTGCTGTTCACTTCAGGAATTATAGAATTACGCACTAGCGGTGTCAAGGATGAAAACCGCGGCATCTCTTCTCCTAACTGTGCAGCACGAATATGATCGGATCCTCATTTTGGTCGTAAGAGCGCATGGACATTCCGACCTTGTTCATTCCAACCAGCCCGTACCCCGTCGGATACTCCACTCCGTCCGGCGTCCACATGCCATACACGATCTCGCCGGGGTCGTACCCCCACTGGTCGTTCGCCCCACCCTCGTTATTGTCGCTCAGGTCGGTTTCATTGTCGTAGTCCTGGGGGTTGAAGTCGTCCGGGTCCATCCGCTGGCTCGTCCAGGGATTGAGCGGCAGCGTACCTATCTGTTGATTGTACACTCCGCCGGGGAAATCCGCACCGTAGCCGTCTTCGTAAAAATCCTCGGCGTAGTAGCCGTACTCGGAGTGAAATTCCTCGATAACCAGCTGCACGTTGTGAAGGTTCATCTTCATGGCGGCCTCACGGGCCTGCTCACGAACAATGGTGATTCGCGGAATCGTCATACCCATCAGAATACCCAGTATCAGAATCACAAGTAGCAGCTCTATCAGCGTAAAGGCTCTATCAGAGTCGCGCATAGTTTTCTCCTCGCTTCAGTTATAGGTCAATAATGCCAGTCTGTCAAGTTAAGCCGCTGGCTACTGTCGCTGGTTTGGCGGCGTCGTCGTGAGGATCTTGCCGTCTTTCAGGTAGAACTGCCCGCCGAACGGCTCCTCCGGAATCCGCTCGATGTACCCGGCCGCCGTCAATTCCCGCAAGTCAGTCGGCAACCGGTGGCGATCCTCCTGGAAGCGCTGAACCGCCTTCTGGAGCCGGTCGGTAGCCTCGGCCAGGTTCAAGTTCTTGAGTTGGCGGACGACCAGCGCCTTGAGGGCCTTGTTCTCGGTGCCCTTGAGGATGTCCAGCCACATGTCCCGGGCGGTTGCGAAGTCGCCGGCCTTGGCCTTGGCGATCGCGGCCCAGCGCGCGAGTATGAACCAGGCATTGGGCATCTTCGACGCCACCTCGAAGTATGTGCTCGCCCGGTCGTAGTCGTGCAGCAGCGTGTTGCAGATGAAGCCGGCGTCGAATGCTATCTGCCAGCTCAGCGGGTTGGCCTTCATGCCGCTGTTCAGAAAGTCCAGCGCTTCGTGCGGCTTGCCCGCATCCCAGGCCAACGTGATGGCCCCGAAGTGGTATGCTCCGATGAAGCGGTCGTCAAGGGATGTGAGGATGCCGAAAAGGTGGCCCAGCCATTCATACCTGCGGTCGGAGGTGAGGTGAAAGCCGTAGTACTGGATGGCCCGCAGCCAGACGAGGTCGGCGGCCAGGCTCTGATACTCGATCGGGGCCTCCCGCACGAACCGGCCGGAGGGGAAGTAGGTCATTTCGGCGATCGCCTTTTCCCGCATCTTGTTCTCGCCCGCCCGGTCGAGCGAGAGTTGGATAAGATAGATACCGACGAATCCCCATATGACCAGAACCGCCGGGAGTATGTGCGCCAGCGGACCTCTCCCGCCTGACGGCCGCGGGCGGGGTCCGACTTCGGTCAGTTCCAGTGCTAGAACTCCTTCCGGTTGAATATCGCCGCCGAAACCAGCATCAGCGTCGCCGCGTAGACCAGGGCGTACAGGCCCGTGAGCGCGAGCGCGTACGGGTCAAGCGGCGCGCCGTAGACGACCTCCGCGCGGATGTTGAAGTTGCTCAGGTTGGGCAGGACGAAGTAAAGGAAGTAGCTCACCGCCTTGACAACCGGGGAAGGGCTCATCGCGGCCAGCAGTCTCAGGTCGCGCGTCAACTGGCCGACGAAGTAGATGGCAAACGTAAACACCGCCCCGGTAATCGGTGTGGAGAAAGTGGAGAACATCACGGCGACCGCGGTCACGATGGCTAGTTCGAAGAAAGTCATCATTACTGCCAGCAGCAGGTAGAGCTGCACTCCGGTACCCATCAGCAGCAGGATCGCATAGAAGGCCGCGGTCATCACCGCGAGGCTCACGACCAGAACCGTCATCAGGCCGAGGTACTTGCCGAGGACGAACTCCCAGCGCCGGACCGGCTTGGCCAGCATGATATAGATGGTGCGTCTCTCGACCTCTTTGTACACGAGGCGGCCGCCGACCAGGATCGATATCAACACGCAGAACAGCGTGATCGCCGAGAGACCCAGATCCTTGATGACCTTGGCCTCCTCGCCGAGTGCCAGCGGCTGAATGACCTTGGCGCTGCCCATGACCAGGACCGCGAAGATGATCAGCGTGACGAGCACCTTGTCCCGGATCGACTCGCGGAACGTATTGAGCGCGACGCCGGACACGCGATCGATCACGAAGCCCTCCCGGCCTTGGCCACATGGGCCATGAAGTAGTCCTCGAGCGTTCGACGGCGCGGAACCAGCCCGACCACCCGGACACCGCCGACTTCGCGGCAGATGGCCATGACCCGATCCACGTCCTCCTCGCTCTTGACGGTAAGCAGCAACTCGTCACCGGACCGGATTGAGTGCTGTGAAACCCGTTCGAGGATCTTCTGCGTCTTGCCGGTCACTCCCCTGACCGTGACCTCAATCGACTCGACATCGCCCGTGAGGATCTCGCTGAGGCGACCCACTTCCACCATGCGGCCATCGATGACGATGCCGACGCGGTCGCAGATCAGCTCCACGTCGGAGAGAATATGGGTCGAGAAAAAGACCGTCTTGCCCCGCTCGCGCAGGTCGACAATGATGTCGCGGAACTCCTTGCGCCCGATCGGGTCAAGCCCGCCCATCGGCTCGTCCAGCACCACCAGTTCGGGGTCGGCGACGAGCGCCTGCGCGATTCCCATCCGCTGCAGCATCCCGCGTGAGAACCCGCGCATCTGGGCGTCGGCGGCGTGCTCCATGCGGAGCAGCCGCAGCAGCCCGGTGATGCGACCGGCCGCCTCCGACTTCGGGACCGCCGAGAGCCGCGCGGCCAGCTCCATGAACTCCCTGGCAGTCAGGTAGTCATAGAAATAGGGTGATTCCGGCAGGAAGCCGAGCCGCGCCTTGGCGGCAGCGTCGCGGGGAGGCCGGCCGAAGACAAACGCGGTGCCGGCCGTGGGTTCGGTCAGCCCCATGAGTATCTTGATCAGCGTCGTCTTGCCGGCACCGTTCGGTCCGAGGAATCCGAAGATCTCGCCCCGCTCGATTTCCAGATTTATGTCATTCAACGCCGGCACGCGTTTCATCCGAAACCCGGAAAGGTAGACTTTGCTCAACCTGACAACGCTGATCACGGGCTCGGGCAGGCTCGACATCGCAGAGCGATTATAGAAGTGGTCGCAAAAGAGTCAAGCCGGCCGCAGCCCCTGAAAAAGCGTGGGCGGGGCCGCGAAGCCCCGCCCAGTTGGCGCCGATGGAGCGCCTAGTTGTGAAGCACGAAGTAGATGTACTCTCCGGTCGTCTCATCGCGATCGAACATCGGCTCCGTTATGTCCTTACCATAACCGCAGATGCCGTACTCCTGCACAACCACGAGCGGGTTGTCTTCAGGGGTATAGCCCAGAACTGTGATCGTGCCCTGCATGTCGTTGTCTGCACCACGGTCCATGTACGGGCACGCCTCATCGTCGCTGCGAACCTCGGCGTTGAGGCCCGATTCGTCCAGCTCATCCGGGTTGTAGTTCAGGTCGCCCTGCTCCTCGGTGTTGTAGCGCTGACCGGTGTACGGGTTGATGGGAGCACCGCCGTACTTCGGCGTGCCGCTTGTACCGATCGGGTCGCCGCCCGGGAAATACGCGTAGATGATGTCCTCCTGGTCTGTCCAGTCGGATTCATCGCCGGGGTAGTTGCCCTGGTGGTCGGTCGCATACGCTTCGAGGCAGGTCTGAACCACGTGCATGTTGTTCTTGACGGATACGCGGCGAGCGCGCTCCGCGAACAGCACGAAGTTCGGGATGACGAGGGCGAGCAGGATGCCGATGATCAGGATGACGACGAGAAGTTCTATCAGTGTGAAGCCCTTCTTATTCATTTTTGGGTTTCACCTCCTCTCTTTTTTGGATTTGGAATGAGCGGGCAAACGCAACACGCGATCAGACAGCCCGGAACTTAACCGGACTGCGCGACAGTGCATCACGAATGCCATACTCGCGTAGATAATACCCCCCCGGGTATCCGTGTCAACCAAAAAAAGCGCGGAGCGGTTATTCGAGCCGCCGGTTGACACAGTCCGGACGGCAGTGCATGGGCAATGGCACCGCCGCAGGAAAAGAAAAACCCGGCAGCGACCTACTCTCCCATGCCGTTGCCAGCACAGTACCATTGGCCCTGGAGGGCTTAACGTCTCTGTTCGGAATGGGAAGAGGTGTGGCCCCTCCGGTATCACCGCCGGGAATAATCTGACTCCAGAATGTAAAAGGAGAAGAAGCAGACCGAAATCTCAAGCCGCACGGCTGATTAGTACCACTCGGCTGCACGCATTGCTGCGCTTCCACCTGTGGCCTATCAAACCTGGTAGTCTACCAGGAGCCTTCAGGGTGACTCCCCTTGCGGGGGTCACACGGGAAACCTAATCTTGGGGTGGGCTTCCCGCTTAGATGCCTTCAGCGGTTATCCCTTCCGTACTTGACTACCGAGCAGTGCCCTTGGCAGGACAGCTCGTACATCAGAGGTAC